>NZ_JBHFKT010000012.1:0-118955 GCF_042879335.1 Photorhabdus sp. RM96S
AGCCACGGCGAGCGCGGTTTATGGGGCGGCTTATGGCGGAATGATAGGGTTGACCTCACAGGCGGCGGTGGCCTTAGTTGAAAATAAAGGGGATCTTACCAAGACACTGGCTGCCTTAGCGAAGCGCGAAGCCGTCAAATCCCTCGTGACTCAAATCGCCGTGGGTGGCGCATTAGGGGGCTTAGACCACACGATGGGTTGGGGAAAATTAGTGGAGGGAAAAGGCGTTGTCGATCCGCTAAAAGCGCAGCTTCCCTTATTGAGTAATCAGAATTGGAGTCAGGTGGCCCAGCGTGTTGCGGCACAATCCATCGTGAGCTCGACAATAGGGACGGCGATTAACGGCGGCAGTTTTACGGATAACCTGCAAACCGCGTTGTTGAGCAATATAGGTAACCAGATTAATGCGGAAGGTGCCAAACTGATTGGTGATAATGGGGAGATTTTAGGCCATTCAGGCAAGATATTGAGCCATACGGTTGTGGCAGGCATTAGCGCTGAAATTGCCGGCGGGGATGCTAAAGGGGCGGCTGTAGGTGCGCTGGCGGCTGAATTAGCGGCAATCACAATGGAAAGCCGGCTATTTGAACCGGCGTATAAGAATGAAACAGAGCGACAAATCCATAAGCTTCAGGAAGCGCTGACGGGTAATGAAGTTAAGGCCCAGACAGCCAAATTTATCGGGGCATTGTCAGGTGCACTGATTAGCCATACCCCGGAAGGCGCTTACAGTGCGGCAAACAGCGCGGAGCTTGTCTATCGTAATAACATGACTGAGCACATGTTGTATCAGTTGTCGGTAGATAATCAAAAAGACATCTTAGCGGCAGGAAAAGGGGATAAAGCTGCGGAAGCGCGCGTCATTGCACGGCAGGATGCGGCGATTGCCGTCACCGCAGTGGCGGCGGGCGGTTACGCGCTGGTTTATGGCGGTCAGATAATGATTGCCGCCTCGGCTGAAATGGCAATGGCAGGGCGTGTTGCGCTTGAGGGCTGTAAAACCAATCCGGCGCTATGCCTGAATAACGTCGGCATTTTTGTTGCTGATGCGGTTGCGCCAGAAGCGGCGGTTGGGACCGGAGTTTTGGCTGCGGGAACGGTAAAGGTATTAGGTAACACCAAAGAAGGTGCCAAGGATTTGGCTGAAGGATTGAGTCATGCGGGTATGCAGGTCGCTGAGGCATTAACACCGGGTGGTGTGGGTGCTGCGGGTATAATCGGTGCGGGTAAAACTGCGGCGGAAGCGGTACAAACAGAAGCTGTAGCGGTTATTGCAGCTAAAAATCTGCTTAATAAGTCTGTTGCTCAAAAAATAGATGCAGGGAAATTTGGCAAATTAGGGTTAGCCGAACTTGCTGAAACAGGAACTAAAATTGATCCGGCAGCTAAAGCTGGAAATTTCACTGTTGCTGGTAGAGCTTTGCAGAAGCATGGAAGCCGTGAGGGCAGCGCATTCCCTGCTGCTAAAGGAAATCCAGAACAGGTTAATCAGCAAGGACAAAAAATCTTGGAGGAGATAATTAAAACACCAAGAGCTAAGGTTCAACAAGGTAATCGTTTTGGTGGTTTTGATATAGTAGCACCGGATGGTCGTGGGGCGAGATTTGATCCTCAAGGTAACTTTCGTGGATTTTTGGAGCCATAATGAATAATAGGTATCAACTGAAAATTGTCATAGCAAGCGATATAGATTACGAATGTTTGGTAGCTGAAATTTATTGTAATGGAGAGTTTTTTGCTCTTTTGCAACAAGAAGAGGGGGTTGAAAATATTAAGGTAGAATTTTCTCCTAGCACCAGAATAATTGATCTTGATTGGCTTCAATATGCTTTATCAAAAGCCAAAGAACATTTATTGAACAATTGAACTCGCTCTTGCTTTGTGAACTGAACCTTAATTTTTGGGCAGTTTCATCGGCGGCTAACTTTGTTTAGGTCCAGACCAGATATAACTAACTGAGTGTATTAAGGAAAAAGCATGTTTATGGTCAGATTTCATGATAGAGAATGTTGTTGCTGAAAATAATGTTCTAGGAGCAGCAACTGGCTCAGACTTGGGGGATTTTGGTTAAGCAAAACACTAGACTGCGATATGACCTTATAAGGCTAATATTACTAAAGGTATAGCTAAGGGCGACAGGTGTTACGGGAGCCTTAGTTGAAAATAAAGGGGATAAAGCTGCGGAAGAGCGCGTCATTGCGCGGCGGAATGCCGCGATTGCCGTCACCGCAGTGGCGGCAGGCGGTTACGCGCTGGTTTATGGCGGTCAGATATTGATTGCCGCCTCGGCTGAAATGGCAACGGCAGGGCGTGTTGCGCTTGAAGGCTGTAAAACCAATCCGGCGTTGTGCCTGAATAACGTGGGTATTTTTGTCGCTGATGCGGTTGCGCCAGAAGCGGCGGTTGGGACCGGAGTTTTGGCTGCGGGAACGGTAAAGGTATTAGGTAACACCAAAGAAGGTGCCAAGGATTTGGCAGAAGGATTGAGTCATGCCTCAAACCCGCTGTTAAAAAATGCTAAGCCTGATAATGATGCTGTAGCTAGTTTGATCGAAAATGAGAAGTTGTATGCTGGAAAGGGGGCGACACAAGCTGGAAAAGATGCAGGTTCATTAACAGGATACCCAGCCAAAATATCTCCTAATGCTTCTACAGAACAAATACGTTCATTAACAAGGGAAAATGAGAGTGCCAAGATATTGGCTCAAAATGGTTATCATGTCGAACAAAATCCGAAAGTTATAGGAGATAAAAACCCCGATTATAAAATAAACGGGGAAATTTTCGATAATTATGCCCCTAGCTCTAGCAGTGTTAGGAATATTTGGAGTGAAGTAAAAGGTAAAGTAGATGAAGGACAAACTAAAAATGTTGTCATCAATATATCAGATACTAAAGTGACCTTAAATGATTTAAAAAATCAATTCAGTAAATACCCAATTAATGGTCTTGATAAAATCATAGTAATAGATAAACTTGGCAAACCAATTAAACTGAAATGAGGATAAAATGGCTATTAATTTAGTATGTTATACAACTATAGGACCCTCAACCTTACAAAATAAGGTAAATGAGTTTGTTTCTAAATATTCAAGTTTATTCCCTGGCGAATATATTGTATATCCAGTTAGAGAACCAGATGAGATTCAAAAAGAGATTTCAAATGAAAACAATTTAGATCCTTTGTCTATATTTAGGATTGCGATGAATAATAAAGAATCAAAAATATCTATAACAGATATGGCTAATTTATTAAAAAAAGAGTTAGGTGCTTCAAATATTATTGTTCTTTTTGAAGGTGAAATTTTAATTTAAATATTGTTCCACGATCACCCATGAACTCCTCCCCCGAATGTTAGACAAACATATAACATTCGGGGGAAAGTTCATCCAATCGGGGGCTATATTCTTCTATTTTTATGACAACCGGTCTACCAGCATAAAAACCGAGCTGTTCCAGTCAGAACCCTTTAATAGTGAGTTGAGGTCTGGGCACTGATTAGCTATACCCCGGAAGGCGCTTACAGTGCAGCGAACAGCGCAGAGTTTGTCTATCGTAATAACATGACTGAGCATATACTGTATCAGTTATTGGTTGACAATCAAAAGGATATATCAGCGGTGGAATGCAGCAGGTGCCAAGAATCTGGCAGAAGGATTGAGTCATGCCTCAAACCCGCTGTTAAAAAATGCTAAGCCTGATACTGATGCTGTAGCTAGTTTGGTGAATAATACACGGAATCAATCTACAAATATACGAGTAAATGAAATATCAGAATTATTTGAATATAATCACCCAAGAACGGGGATCCAGATCGGTGATAGGACATTGATTGAGATGCCAAATAAAGGAAATGCGAAAATATTTAGTGGTGCTTCAGAAGCTGAAGTTAAACAGTATTTTATGGAGCTTACTGGAAGTGAAAATTTACCAGCAGGGAGAAGCATTCCTGGTAAGGGAAATATTTATACAGTTAAAACCCCTAAAGGTACATTTAACCTAAGGGATTTTTCAGCATCATCCAGTGAAACAGGAAGCGCGTGGACCATTGATATACCAAGAGGTGTAGGTAAACCTAACGCTCCTGTTGAAATTAAATTTTTGAAGTGAGGTGCTTTATGAAACTTGTACCTAATTTTGAGCAAATAGTTAATGACTCTAGAGGATTATGGTTGTCTGGCCTGTTTAGTTCAATTATAGGCTGGAATCCTGGTTATGATTTACCGGCATATAAGGAAATGTTTTTTATCACACTGAAAATATTGTTGGATAAGGATATTATACGTTTTTGTGAACCAACAGATCCTCTAGGTCATGATATTACTCATTGGAACACTGATAGTAATACAATAATCCGCTATCTTCGTGAATGTTGGCCAGAAGGTATATCTCATGAAGATGATGAAAATCTGATCACATATTTTTATGAAGTTCCAGCCATTCTATGGTCAGATGGTACTGGCAATTATTTAGGCTCCTAACGGCAGATTAGCTCTTAGTCATTGTGAAGTGATCTTAAAGAGTTGGATTACACTAAGCTGTGAGATCTCTGACCTCGCTTGACAGAGTATGATGAGGTTGCGACGGAAGCAGCGGTTGCGAAAATTGAAGTTGTGGTGGTTAATGCGACGAAAAATACTGTTTGGCAAGGCTCTATTGTTCAATCAAGGGTTAATCTCAGAAACGGAGACGGCTCAACGGGTAGTGGACTAGAATATGCTTGGAAAAAGCATGGTGGTGAGTGGGGAGCAAATAAATCTCATTTTACTGTTAGTAAAGATGAGCTGAAAGCAATCCTTCAATCGGATATTGTAGTTAAGTCGCCTGTGCAATATTCCAAAACAACAGGTAATTACATGCGTTCTATTGATATGGGTCGTCCAATAGGAATTGACGCCAAGAGTGGAGGTAAACCTACATCTATAATGACTGTTATTACTGATAAGAATGGAAACTTGGTCAATACATTTCTTGGCAAAACGGGGGTTAACTGAATATGTTTACTTTTGTGTTGTGGGATATTGATAAATATCAGTCAATTAGGCTAATTGAAAACTGTGTAGGGAATGAAGCGTTTTTAGTTCCAATTGATCAGGTGCAATATCCACTTTTATCTGGGCTTACAAACTGTGATGAAGAGTTATATAGCAATGAAGAAGCATTGGAAAAACTATTAGCAGAGGTTAGTGAACTACGTAAAGAAATGCATAACAAAGAAATAAATGATTATCTTCAACAAATTGCATCTATGATTTTTGAAGCTATCAATACACGTAAGAGCATTTTAATAACACCTTTCATTGAGTAAAGGTAGCCCCGGTTTGAACCGTGCTTTTAAATGTCAGACTACCATCTGACATTTAAAAGCACGGTTCATTACAACAAAGGCGAAGTGGCTTATTGGACTGAAAAGTTGCGTCGGGGTGTTGTAGGTTGGGCATCAAATCGTACAGGGAAATCTTGAAGGCTGTAAAACCAATCCGGCGCTGTGCCTGAATAACGTGGGCATTTTTGTCGCTGATGCGGTTGCGCCAGAAGCGGCGGTTGGGACCGGCGTTTTGGCTGCGGGAACGGTAAAGGTATTAGGTAATACCAAAGAAGGTGCCAAGGATCTGGCAGAAGGGTTGAGTCATACCTCAAAACCGCTGTTAAGAAATGCTAAACCTGATACTGATGCCGTAGCTAGTTTGGTGAAGAATGTATCTACAAAAGAGGCCATAACCCCAGTAGTTACGGCTAAATTAGAAGTGAATGGAAAAATATTTATTGATACGAATCAAACAGCAAGAGCTTCTGAACAGGCAAATGCGAAACAAGGTACTCTAATTGCTGACAGAATTTTGGCAAAAAAAATAGCTAAAGGTAAAGAATTACCAAACGGTAATATGGCAACTGCTCATGCGGAGATCGGTGCCATCCAACAAGCCTATGATGCAGGTGTTTCAAAAGGTGCTGATTTAAAAATAACAGTGGTAGGAAAAGATGTTTGTGGTTATTGCAAAGGGGATATTGCAGCAGCAGCCGATGTTGCAGGTGCAAAATCGGTTACTGTCAATGCTGTAGATGATATAACTGGTTTACCGAAAACATATATTTGGCAATCAGGAATGAAATCCTTACGGGAGGTTAAATGAATATAGATATGGTTATTGGGGGATTTAGTCTTACATGTTTAGGAGAGAGAGAGCAGCTCTCCCCGGTTATAAAACCTTCTGAACAGGACCTATACCGATTGTTAGAATATATGCGTGATAGAACCGGTGTATTGACTATAAGAAATAATTTCGCTGATGAATTAGGCCCTTATCAATTATCTTTGTATTCACAAGATAATAATTACCTACTAATATTAAGTGAATTTGATATAGATGGTGAACATAATGTAAGAACACCAAATAATAATAATGCCTCTGGAAATTACATTGATATTTTAGGTGAAATGCATAGTGATAAAACCTTAGTTCAAAATTTCGATTTTATATATCGCGTATTCAAAGAATTTTTTAACACAGGCAATGTATCCAAAGAACTTCTAAATTAAACAACAATCCCGGCACCGTGAGCTGTGCCGGGGCTAAACGGTTCAATGTTTAGTCCTTCTAGACACAGCTAGACAACATGATTGAGCACATGCTGTATCAGTTAATCGGTAGATAATCAAAAAGATATCTTAGCGGCAGGAAAAGGGGATAAAGCTGCGGAAGAGCGTGTCATTGCGCGACAGGAGCTGTAAAAGTATTAGGTAACAGCAAAGAAGGTGCCAAGAATCTGGCAGAAGGATTGAGTCATACCTCAAAACCGTTGTTAAGAAATGCTGAACCTGATATCTATGTTAATCCATTATTCAAAATAACGAATATTCTTAAATCATCGAAAATTTTTAATAACGTGTTGTTGGTTAATTAGCTTTTCTTTAATGCTTAATAACGCTTTATTCTATCAACAAAGGTTAAAAGTTTTTAGGATTAATAAGTCAGAAATATGATAACGGTTAAACAGGTGTTTAACCGTTAACAGCGAGTGAAAACAACTCGTAAAAATAATGATATTAAATTGATTTTAGCGTTAAATTACACTGACGGTATAAAAAGAGAAATGGTTTAAATCAAACAGTAAAAAAGAGATGTTATTAGATGGGCTAAAACGGTGTAAAGCTGGTTTAAGCTATCACGGTTTTATATAATCAATGTAAAATAATAACGCTGAAAGTAATTTAATCCGTATGCCGTTAAATCATTTATTTTAGGGGGGTGTTATTCATGTTTTTCATGATTGATGATTTAATTGGTTTATGAAAAATTTTATTCTTTGGTTTAAGGCGTTATTAAAGGCGATTCCTTTTGAAAAAAATTATCTGATTAACTTATTCATGTTTTTATTTATCCGTTTTCTCTAGGAGACATAAGCATCAATAAAATCAATCTTTGTTTTCAATTTTTCACTGATGGCATTATAATAGGTAGGCTTTAGACTGTTATTAAAAATCATTTTCTTAACTCTTGGGTTAATCGGTATAAAGTTTTAACGATAGTTTTAACGATAGTTTTAACCTGTAAAACCCTTTTTTCGCCTGTTTTTTATTAAGTTTAATCATCATGGCATATTGTGTTTTATGTTTATACCCGTCATCTTTCAAGCTGCCTCTTTGTTGGCTGCACTCACTCACCCCGGTCACATAGTTATCTATGCTCCCGGGGATTCGTTCCCTTGCCGTCGTGATGCAACTTGAAATCCATAGGGTATAGATAAGCTTTTTAAAATCACGCTGTACCTTTTAAAAACGGGCATTAATAATGTGCTGATTTTTTTAATCCTTAGTTAAATCATTGTCGACAAAAAGGTGTTTACGATCGCTAAAAAAGGGAAATGAAAGTAAAAAGAGAAAGTGAATAATGTTAAAAACATAATGTGCTTGTTCTTTTTTCCTGATTTTAAAACCACACTGACAGATAAAAACGGATTTTCTTAACACCTGTTTTATCACCTTGGAATAAAGATGTGGTTAATCATTATCTTAATGAGTGAAAACTACTACAACCATTTGCTTTCAAATGGAATGAAAAATGGCAATCCATATGATTTAACCTGAGCAAATTGGATCGTTGGAGTCAATAATCTGAAATGTGCATGTTCAGCACGTTCATGGTGATCATAAATAATCACCAATATTATAGTCAATAAAGATATAATAACTTATGTGTTTATTCATCTATACCCGTCATCTTTCAAGTTGCCTCTTTGTTGGCTGCACTCGCTCACCCCGGTCACATAGTTATCTATGCTCCCGGGGATTCTCTCCCTTGCCGTCGCGATGCATCTTGAAATCCATAGGGTATATATTAGTGAACGTTGATGGAAAATATAAATTTAAAAAAACACCTTTCTTGAGAATTTTTGTTTTTTTATTGAAGAATAAAAGGCATTTAGAATATTGTTCCCCGTAACAATTTAAAAATAAATTGTTTTTATTTTGTACTGAAAATATTTATATGATTTTTTTGTTTATAATATAAGACTAAATTTATTTGACAGTTTTGTATTTGATGACTATTGTTCTTTCCTGATTTGCGGATGTTATTTCAAATATAATAATATCTTTAGTTATTATATACATTCAATATAAATAGCATTTTGTGATGTTTTTCAATTTGTTGTTTTTATTATGAATTTTAATTTTCATAAATTAATTAATATGGGTGATTATATTTTATTGATAATAAATGGAAACTATTTCTAACGTGATAATTTGTTATTGCATATTTGTTTTTAAATTTAGTGTAAATCTGAGAGTGATTCGTCATTTTAATTACTGATGAATACATAGTTATTTTTTTATAATTGATGTAAATCAGTAAAAATATTTTCACTATAAGAGGTCGGTAATTATTTTTTTCGTCGTTGTTGACAACATATTTAAAATAAATTGGCCGCAGGCCATATAGGAGTAAATAAGTGAAATATGACTTTATTGTCGTTGGTTCAGGGGCAATTGCAGGTTCAATCGCCTATGAGCTGGCAAGCAGAAATCTTTCGGTTTGTAGGGTTGGAGAGACTGATCGAACCAATGCTGCTTCCAAAGCGGCGGGTGCAATGAATGGGTGTTTTGGCGAAATTACCAGTGGCTTATTAGCGAGTGAACACGGTAAGTTGAAATTGAATATGGATTGTATTTCCAAAGAGCTTTGGCCGGCTTGGGCGCAACGGTTAGCTGACGCTTCCGGTGATACCCGATCGCTGTTCACTGCTAAAGGCACTCACGTGATACTGAACACTGCCGGGATGGAAGAGATTGACACTATCAATTATGACGCTATCGAACAAACCCTGAACGATTATGCGGCGCCTTATGAAACCGTTGATCCGCGTGAAATTGAGTGGTTAAAGCCCAACGATTTAGTGCGTCCGCTGCGTGCTTTGTATATCCCTGATGAGCATGCGCTGAACTCGCATTTATTGCTGGAAAAGCTGGATGCGGCATTTGTGGCTGAAGGTGGATGTCTTAAAGAAGAGAATGTTAAGTGTGTGCTGATTGAAGAGGGGTTAGCTACTGGTGTCGAATTGCTCAGTGGCGAACGTTTAATGGCAGATAAGGTCGTCGTGGCTGCCGGTGCACACTCGTTGGATCTGTTATCAAATATACCTTCAGTTGTTCGTCTAATTCCGCCAATCTTTGCCGGTTATGGGGTATCCATTCTGGTCAAGATGCCGAAAGGCAGAGAATTGCCGACCTCAGTCATCCGTACCCCTAACCGGGCATTTGCTTGCGGGCTGCATTGTGTGCCACGTGGTGATGGTGTGCTGTATCTTGGCGCCACCAATATTCTGTCTGAAAAACCACGCAGTCAGGCATTGATTTCTGATGTGCAGTTCTTGTTGGATTGTGCGTTAGATCAGTTGGATATTAACTTACATGATGCTGAGATCCTCTCAATTCAGGTTGGTAACCGGCCAATTCCTGCTGATGGGTTCCCGCTGATTGGCGAATGTGGCGTAAATGGTCTTTGGTTGGCTACCGGAACTTACCGTGATGGCTTACATCAATCACCGTTATTAGCGGATTATGTGGCTAATGCTTTGACGGGAGTAGAAAATACACTCATTAATCTTGATGATTTCAATCCCGTTCGTCCTCCGTTGGTCGGTTTCTCCCGTGACGTGATGGCTAAAGAAACTACCCAACAAATGTTTGCTACCGGTTACGAATATCGTTGGGATATCAAACCTTACTGGCTGCCACTGCTGAATGAAGGGATGATGCGCAATTATCAGAATTTAATTGAGTCTCTTCACCCTCAATTCACGCCACCGCCAGAGTTGGTTGCTTTCTCTCATATTTATGAATCCATGCGTGAACGGTTACGTAGTTATTATGAGGCATGGTCATGAGTTTTTCGCTGAAAGATCAAGTTGTTATTGATAAAGCCAGAGAGTTACTGTCAGAGGCCGGCGTTTGGGATGTGGAAACCGATCTCACGTGCCTGATTGACCGTTATCTGGAAAGGCGTTGTAAAGATCGCGCCCGTGATGAATTTATGCTTGCGGTTCATGAACGCTGTAACCGGGTCCCTCTTGGGCATATTGTCGGTACTGTGGATTTTGATGGATTGCCTCTGACGGTGGGGACCGGGGTATTTATCCCGCGCCCTCATAGTCAAGTTATTCATAAATGGCTGGAGAATGAATATCAAACACCTCCGGGGGCAGTGGTTCTGGATTTATGCTCCGGTAGTGGTGCTATCGGTTTAGCTATTGCTAAACGTCGCCCGGATTTAAAGGTCACTTGCGTCGAATATGATGATGTGGCTTTTCAATACCTGACACGCAATATCTATCGGTTGGCGAATTGGGCGATTAAAGCCGATGCATTAAAAGCAGATTTACGGGATTGGCAAGCATTTTCTCAATTTAATGGATCGGTGGCGTTGATTGTGGCTAATCCACCTTATGTGCCGGAACAGCAGGAAATATTGCCGGAATGGGAGAAGCATCATCCTTATGCGTCGGTGTATTCGGGAGATGATGGGCTTGACTTAACGCGGTTGATTATCAAACAAGCTAAACAGCTACTGCAATCAGAAGGTTGGTTAATTATTGAACATGGTGAAAACCAGGGAGAGTGTGTCAGAACATTATTTTCAGCGTCTGGCTTCTCCTCGGTACGAACCATTATCGATGAAGATATTTCTGATACAACAGGCAGTTCGGTAATCACTGTTGGTTGTAAGCTCATTTGAACTTAGACAGTTGGAGTCTAGATAATGAATGTAAAACACAAGCAGGACTGGATGACAATTCGCCGGTCACGGACAACCGGCGCCTTAGCGCAAGCTATCGACGAAGGTTTGACCAGTTTCACTGTAGTTGAGCGTCAAGGTAAGCAAGTTATTACAGAGGAAGGAAAAGTCTTTACTGAATTTGTTTCCTGCTCTTATTTGGGATTAGAACATCATCCTGCCTTAATTGAAGCGGCAAATCAGGCAATGTCCCGCACAGGGATACATTTGTCATCGTCCCGTGGTGCGATGCGCCCACAATATTTGGGGCAATTGGAGAAACTGCTGGAAGAGATTTATCAGGGTGGTGCCGTTGCGGTGTTTACTTCCACCAGTAATGTTCATCTTGGTGTATTGCCGTTATTGGGGAGTGGCTCTCTACCTAACTATCCTCTTTCCCGGCCGGTACATTGGTTGATGGATAAAACTGCTCATGCCTCTATGCAGGTATTACGCGGTATTCTCGAACAGTTCGGACCAGTATCGCGGGTTGATAGTGTTGATGCACAGTCAGTACAGCAAGCTTTGCAGAACTGTAAGGAGAATCAGCGTACACCTGTCCTGCTGATTGATGGTATTGGTTCAATGAATGGTTTAATTCCGGTTGCGGAATTAACGCGACAATTGGCCGCTGCTGGAGGCTATGTCTATGTAGATGATGCTCATGGTATTTCCATTATGGGACGTCATGGTGCGGGTTATGCTTTTGCCGCACTTGACCATATTTTGCCATCCAACCTCATACTTGCCGGTTCATTATCCAAAGCCTTTGGTGGTGCCGGGGGTTTTGTGGTGGTTGCAGGTGCCGATGATGTCGAAGTGATTAGTACTTTAGCGAATCCTCTGGTTTTTGGTCATTCGATTATGGTGCCGATGTTGGCCGCTAACGTTGCCTCTGCAAGACTTCATCTCAGCCTTGAGATAGAAATCCGGCAGGAACAGTTATGGAAAAACATCAATCTGTTTGATTCTCTGATGGAGAACAGTTTGATGAATGCGGGTGTGCAATCTCCCGTTCGCGGCGCTTTATTCGAAAATGAAGCGGAAGGGCTTGAAGCTGCTCGTTTGCTGCGTGACAATGGCATCTTATTATTCCCAGTATTTTATCCACTGGTCCCGGATGGCAACGCAATGTTGCGCTTTGCTTTCTCTAGTGAGCATAAGGCAGGTGAAATCAAGCAGCTAGCAAATACTTTATTTGAAATAAGGGAAAAAGGACTGAATTGGGTTGAGCCACAGGCTGTAGTTCCACAGGTATAAATGACACCAGCTTACCGATAAATGAAATAAATCAGTGACGAAGATCAAACATATGACTCAAGCAATAATAAATAAACAGGACATATTACAACCTTACAGGGAATCTCTGGATGTTATTAATATGCAGATTTTGGCACTGCTTTCTGAACGTATGAAAGTTTGCATGAAAATCGCTGAGATAAAAGCGGAACAGGATATTCCGATGATGCAGCCACAACGTATTACCTCGTTATTGAATATGTTGCGGGATAAATCAACAGATTTTGGGTTACGGCCTGAATATATTGAATCAATATTTCAACTAGTTATCGAAGAGACTTGCCGTCGAGAAGAAGAGCTGATTGACCAGTTATTACACGAGAAAGTAAAAAATAATGAAAATACTGCTCATTGATAATTATGATTCCTTTACGCAAAACATTGCTCAATATCTGTATGAAGTAACGGGCAGTGTGCCATCCGTAGTCACCAATTCTTTGACTTATGAAGAGTTAACGATAGACGAATATGATGCGGTAGTCCTTTCTCCAGGGCCAGGACATCCGGCTGAAAGCAGTGATTTTGGGGTCTGTGCTGAGGTTATTGCACGTGCCAAAGTGCCACTGTTAGGTATTTGCCTCGGTCATCAGGGTATTTGCCTGGCATTTGGCGGCTTTGTAGAACATGCCCCCAATCCGGTACATGGCTATCGCAGTCGTATCAGGAACACCGGAGAAGGATTATTCCTTGGTTTGCCTGAACAGTTTGAAGTGGTCAGATATCACTCGTTGGTATGTACCCGGTTGCCTGACAGTCTAAAATGTACTGCCTGGACTGATGATGGCTTAATCATGGCAATTGAGCACACTGAAAGGCCAATCTGGGGGGTTCAATTTCATCCTGAATCGATTGATTCTGAATATGGGCGTGAGCTACTTAGTAATTTCGTGCGGATAGCGGAGACGTATAAAGAGAATAACGAACAGGAAGTTACCGCTCAGAATATATGTACTGATATCAATGATGCCTATCTTGCAGTAGGTGGAAGACAATATCTTAACCTGAATTATCGGGAGTGTAAGGAGATAGTCGATCCTGAATCCTTGTTCATTCAACGCTATGGCAATGATACACATGCTTTCTGGCTTGATAGTGAAAATTCTGATAGACCCAATGCCCGCTTCTCAATTATTGGAAGCGGTAATGAACAGGGCGCTATCAGGCTTGAATACTGTGTACAGACGGAGAGTTTGCGTTTAACCGGTCCTGATGGCGAGAGGGTTATTCAGGGAGATTTTTTCTCACAGATGTCTGAGTTGCTTGATAGGGTGGAAATTTTGACACCAAAATCGATGCCATTTGTATTTAAAGGCGGATTTGTTGGCTATTTAGGATATGAATTAAAGGCGCTGACAATTGGCAGCAACAAATACTGCTCAGAATATCCTGATGCCAGCTTAATATTTACTCCGCATTTTTTTGTCTTCGATCATCAGCAGAATAAACTTTATGAATGTTTTATCACACCGATAGGGCAGCCACATAATTGGTCACCGGAACTTTTAGTGACCATTGCAAAAAATACCGGTGAAGTGATACCTGATTTTATTCCCGGAGCTATCGATCAGAATAAAATTTGTCTGGAATATGGCGCTGAGAAGTATATGGATAGAATCCATAAATCACTCCAATACATCACAGATGGTGAGTCCTATGAAATCTGTCTGACGAATAGGGCAAAGATGACTTATTCAGGGCATCCATTGGACGCTTATCGGCGTATGCGTCATGCCAGCCCTGTACCTTATGGCGCTTATTTAGCCTGTGGAGATTTTTTTGTACTCAGCGCATCACCAGAAACGTTTTTACGTATTGATGAGGCCAGAAATATTGAATCCAGGCCGATTAAGGGGACCCGGCCACGAGGAAAAACGGCAGCGGATGATCAGTGTTTGCGGATGGAATTGAGTCAGTCCACTAAGGACAGAGCAGAAAATCTGATGATAGTGGACTTGGTGCGCCATGATCTTAATCAGGTATGTCGTCCAGGCAGTGTGCATGTACCTGAATTATTTAAAGTTGAGAGTTTCTCTTCTGTACATCAATTGGTTTCAACCATACGTGGTGAGTTATGTGAAGAAACGTCATCGATGGAAGCTATCCGGGCATGTTTTCCTGGAGGATCAATGACCGGAGCGCCGAAGAAGCGCACGATGGAGATTATTGACACGTTGGAGTCATCGGCACGTGGTGTTTATTCCGGCGCGCTTGGATGGTTGTCTTTCAGCGGTGAAGTGGAATTGAGCATTGTGATACGTACGGCTGTGTTACATCAAGAGTGTGCTGAATTTGGCATTGGGGGTGCAATTGTTGCTCACTCTGATCCTTATGGCGAATTTGAAGAGACATTGGTCAAAGCTAGCGTGCCATATTTCAGTTTTAGCCATATTGGCGGAGGAAATGTGTGAGTAACCATAAAGTGGTCATTCTTGGTGGGCAAGGTGCTATTGGTTCTTTATTAGAGCGCCTTTTTACTCGCTGTGGTCACATTGTATACAGTGTTGACAAACGAACGCAGGGAGTGCGTTCTCATCACGATCATTCTCATTATTATCAGATTGATATCTTAAATCCGGCTGTTGATGCTGAAGCGGTTTTTAGTGGGGCAAAGGCGGTAGTCTTTGCCTTACCGGAAGCGGTTGCCATACAAGCGTTGCCTTGGGTGTTATCTGCTATTGGTGATGATGTACAGATCGTGTCAACCTGTTCAGTTCAGGCCCCTTTCTATTCTGTATTAAGAACTGCCGCTCCCGGGCAGCCTTTCATGGGTGTTAACCCGATGTTCTCGCCATCTTTGCCGGAGCAAAAAAGGCCAGTTGCAGTCATTCTCGATAACTGTCATGTTAGTGAACATTGGATTGAGCAGGTATTGATGCAGGCTGATATGCGTATCAGTAGGATGATGCCGGAGGAACACGATCGGGTTATGGCGCTTTGTCAGGCTTTGCCCCATGCCGCGATACTGATTTTTGGCTTGGTGTTGGCGAAAAGTCCGTTAGATATTCGTACCTTGGCAACTATTGCGCCACCGCCCATGCGTACAATGTTGGCGTTATTATCAAGGATCTTACGCAATCCAATAGAAGTGTACTGGGACGTTCAATATGAAAATCCGATGGCTGCCGAACCGCGTCGGGAGTTGCTACATGCCATACAACAGTTAGATTCGATAGTACAGGTTGGCGATCAAACTGAATTTGGTTATAACCTCAGAGATATTGCGCAACAACTGGGGGAACAGCTTGATATCAGTGCTGCTGATTGCCAGCATATTTTTTCAACGCTTGAATGATATGGAAAGGAGTTGAGGGGATGTCGTTAAATAGAGTTGCTGAGGCTAACGGGCGGGCAGGACTCAGAAATTGGCTGGGATTACTGATATTGATGTTACCAGTATTGCTAGTGACTGTGGACAATACGATCTTAAGTTTTGCTTTACCAAAAATAGCTGAAGCTCTGGGACCGAGTGCAAGCCAGCAATTATGGATAATTGATGCTTATTCATTGGCATTGGCAGGTTTGCTGGTATCAATGGGAAGTATTGGTGATCGTGTTGGTCATCGTTCATTACTGTTATTTGGATCTTTGGGATTCACGGTTATTTCGGTGTTCACGGCACTGTCAACTTCACCTGAGCAATTGATTTTAGGGCGAGCCGTACTTGGATTTTTTGGTGCGATGCTGATGCCTTCAACTTTGGCTTTGATCAGCGTTCTTTTTGAGGATCGTGAACAGCGTCGATTGGCTGTTGCTATCTGGGCGACAACATTAACTATTGGTTCGGCCGTAGGTCCTGTAGTGGGTGGTGTTCTATTACAATTCTTCGATTGGAGTTCAATTTTTCTATTGGCAGTACCGGTATTAGTGCCATTGTTGATCTTCGGACCGATGTTATTGCCAGAGTCCGATAAAAAACAGACGGGCATTATCGATGTGTATAGCGTTCTGTTATCGATCGTTGCTATGGTTGGTATTGTTTACGCGATTAAACACCTTGCTAGTGATGGGTTTGAAATCAGTGTAATACTCGAACTGTCGGTTGGCCTTATTGCTGGCGTACTATTTGTTCGCCGACAACAGCATCTGCCTGTGCCGTTGATGGATCTTTCCCTGTTCCGCAATGGTATGTTCACTGGTTCGATTATTGTTAACTTACTGAGTTTGGCATTGCTGGTTGGTTTTGTCTTTTTTGCCACACAGGTCTTGCAAATTGTACTCGGTATGGAGCCGATTTTGGCTAGCCTGGCATTGGTTCCCGGACAAATAATGGCAATTGTTATGGGTATGGCGATAGTGCCTATTGCTCAACGGGTGCCTGCTCATTATCTGGTGCCAATTTTGCTGAGTGTTGCAGGTATTGCATTTCTTCTGGTAGCGAGTATCGGCAGTGATTTAGTCACTCTGATTGTTGCTTTCGCATTATTAGATATTAGTGTGGGAGCAATTGCTTCGGTGTCTAACGATTTGGTACTTTCGTCAGTACCCTCCTCTAAAGCAGGAGCGGCATCATCAATAAGCGAAACTGCTTATGAAGTGGGTGTTGTACTTGGCACGACTATTCTGGGGGGATTGGTCACTGCTTTCTATCGTATGACATTGCAATTACCAAATGAGATCTCTCAGGAACAGACGGGATTAGCTTTAGAGACTTTAGCGGGAGCTTACGTTGTAGCGAATTCATTAGCTGAATCAGAGGGGCAGAAGCTGATGACAGCGGCGGCGGAATCATTCACCAGCGCTATTCATATGATGAGCTGGATGACAGTGGTATTAACCGCAGGAGTGGTATTGCTCGCTTGGCGTTTGCTGAAAGCTCCGCAGAAAGAACAGGTGCTTGAGTATTGATAGTTTGACGTGCAGCCATTGGAAATGGCTGCACTGCATCGTGATAATTATTGCCTGTTTCATTAGGTTTTTTTATCGGTCATTTAAGCGTTTATTTGTAAGAAATCTTCTTATTGTAAAGAGAGTTATTTTCTACTTTTAAATTATATTCATAATTTCATTATTCAATAATATCTATGGATTTATATCTTATGGTGACTTTTGAAAATACAATTATACTTATTGTTTTTATTTGTATTTTCTAATAATACCTCATGAGATAAGTATAAAATTAGTATCTATTAAAAGGTAGTGACGTATCACAGAAATATTTCCATAATTAATGGAAAAAATGAGAATTTACATTAATATTTTAAATTGTGTCATTTCAATGTCGTATTTAATTGCTTTCTGTAAAGTGAATAAATATTTGCCTAATTGATTCTCACAGGAATTATTTTTCTGGCATATCCGTTGCTGAATCGCTTATATCTTTTGCCAGAAAAAATCGATGTCTCTGCTATGGCTAGTCTGGTAATTAGCCAGGGGCAATATTCTGGCTATTAGCAATTTAGTGTCACAATCGGTAGTGATAGCAGTTGATACTTTGGAGCTTGGTTAAATTAACAACTGATATATAAAATTATCCTAAATGTATAAATTTAAATTCTGGAGAATATCTATGGATAAAATAAGAACGGTTACTGAGACGTTGGCAATATTACATCAGAATCATCATCTGATTGGTGTAGAACGGCAGCCAAAGCAACTAAAGACCTCGGATTTTGACGGTAAGGTAATATTCTCCAACGATCCAGAAACAGCGACTGTGCCACCGGCATTTTTTACGGTACAAACCATACAAGAGTTGAAGGCGCTCGGCGGTGTACTTGACAGTGAGTACGGTCCTGGCAAAATGAAACCCCATCATCCGTTACCGGAGCCGTTTTCTGCTGAACGACTGGCAAATGTTTCTGGTAATCATATTGATCTGTGCAAAGCTTTTAGGGCCTATATCTATAGTGATTCTGCTTTAGTCAAAGATTATGAAGAAATGCTTAATGCTAAGCGCTTCCCGATGAAGGTTGCGTTATACAGTGGCGAGAAAATGACTATCTCCTCCGATAATCCATTGGTTGTTGAAGATAAAGATGATTATGGTGAGCCGGTTGTCTTGGTGTATGAGCAGATAATCATTGAACCGGGAGGTCAAATTATTTACCGCACTAATGGTCGAATCGAAGCTAACACTATTGTAGGGAATGAAAATACTGGAAAGGAGAATGTTGTCAATAGAGGCAGTAATGGTGCCGATGGTCTTGATGGTGCTCCAGGAAATCAAGGGGCTAATGGCAGTGATGGTAAAGATGGTAAAGATAGTAAAAATGGCTGCTTAATTAGCGCCACATCAGGTACTGATGGAGCCAGCGGTTCTGTCGGAGGATTAGGGGGGGATGGTGCAGCGGCTGGAAATGCGAATGACCTGACTATTACTACTAGTCAATCTCTTACTGGAACAGTAAATGCGGCAACGATAGGTGGTAACGGTGGTAACGGTGGAAGAGGCGGTCTTGGGGGGCGTGGGGGTAATGGGGGTAATGGAGGTAATTGGGGCAATGGAACAATCAAGTGGTGTCCTGCTGGGGAGGCAGGAAATGGAGGAGATGGAGGGAATGGAGGGAATGGAGGCAGGGGGGGTAAAGGTGGGGACAGTGGTAACATATATATTAATTACTCTGACGGTAATCCAGTACTTCAGGTTGTGTCAATTAATGGTCTTGGTGGGGAAGGTGGGAAGGGCGGTTGGGGAGGAATAGGGGGTGAACCTGGAAATAGTACCAGAGTACTCGGTATACATGGTTTTCAGGGAGCCTATGGTAAAGATGGTCTTAACGGAGAATTTGGAGATGACGGTAACACCGGTAAGATATATGTCAACGGTCATGAACGGGAATCTGCTCGGAAACTTAATCGCTAGTGGTACCGCAATCAGACGGGTTTGAACGACGGCCTTGCTGGTTGGCTTCGTTTTTTGCCACTCAGGTTTTACAAGTGTGCTGAGTATGAAGCCGATTTTGCATTGGTTCCTGGGTAAATTAATGGCGATTGTTATCGGCATGGCAATAGTGTCTGTTGCTCAATGTGATTTTTGAAGAATATAATCATGATTATTATCTTTTATTTGTATTTCCTAATAATACCTAATGAGACAAATATAAAATTGAAGCATTTAGTCAGCACGTATTAAAAGGTCGTGATGTATCACAGAAATATTCTCTTTAATTAATGAAAAAATTGGGAAATTACATTAATATTTTAAATTGTGTCATTTAAATATCGCATTCAATCGCTTTCTGTAACGTGGATAAATACTTGCCTAATTGATTCTTATAGAAATTATTTTTCTGGCATACCCGTTGTTGAAATGCGTATATACCCTATGGATTTCAAGATGCATCGCGGCGGCAAGGGAGCGAATCCCCGGGAGCATAGATAACTATGTGACTGGGGTGAGTGAGTGCAGCCAACAAAGAGGTAACTTGAAAGATGACGGGTATAGATAACGATGTGACCGGGGTGAGTGCAGCCAACAAAGAGGCAATTTGAAAGATGACGGGTATAAATGTATAAATTTAAACTCTGGAGAAAATATCTATGGATAAAATAAGAACGGTTGCTGAAACTTTGGCAATATTACATCAGAATCATCATCTGATCGGTGTAGAACGGCAGCCAAAGCAACTTAAGACCTCGGATTTTGACGGCAAGGTCATATTTTCTAACGATCCGAAGACAGCGACTGTGCCACCTGCGTTTTTTACGGTACAAACCATACAAGAGTTGAAGGCACTCGGCGGTGTACCTGACAGTGAGTATGGCCCTGGCAAAATGGAGCCTCATCATCCGTTACCTGAACCATTTTCTGCTGAACGACTGGCAAATGTCACGGGTTATCATATTGATTTGTGTAAAGCTTTTAGGGCCTATATGTATAGTAATTCTGCTTTAGTCAAAGATTATGAGGAAATGCTTAATGCTAAGCGTTTCCCGATAAAGGTTGCGTTATACGTTGGCGAAAGAATCACTGTTACCGCAGATGCACCATTGCTTGTTGAAGATAAAGATGATTATGGCGAACCCGTTGTCTTGGTATATGACCAGATAATCATTGAACCGGGAGGTCAAATTATTTACCGCACTAATGGTAAGATCGAAGCTAATACTGTTGTAGGGAACAGCAATAATGATAAAAAGCAGAGCATTATCAGTAAAGGCACTGATGGAGACGATGGTTTTGAGGGTGAGCAGGGAAGTAATGGGGTTAATGGCAGCAATGGTAATATTGGTTCAGAGAATAAACATGGTTGCTCTGTTAAATCCACACCAGGTACTGATGCAACTGGCGGTTCTTCGGGAGCACAAGGGATGGATGGCAAAAGAGGTGGCAGTGCAAATGACGTAATTATTAATGTTGACATTTTTACTGGAGTAGTCAATGCGGCATCGATAGGTGGTAAGGGTGGAAAGGGTGGATATGGCGGTAATGGCGGGAATGGCGGGAATGGTGGAAATGGAGGAGCTGCAACAAACAAATGTAGTGCGGGATATGGAGGAAGGGGAGGGGATGGCGGTAATGGAGGGGATGGCGGTAATGGGGGTAACGGTGGGGACAGTGGTAACATATATATTAATTTCACTCAGGGTCAGCCAGTAATTAATGCTCTGTCATATAGAGGTGATGGCGGTAATGGAGGGGGCGGTGGTAAGGGAGGAATAGGCGGAGCAGGTGGGGTAGGTGGTGTTAATAGTAGAGGATTAAATACTAATGGTCATCCCGGAGTATCTGGTGAAGCGGGTAATGATGGGATATCCGGCAACGCTGGGACTTCTGGCAAGATATATGTTAACGGTAATGCACGGCAGCATAGTGATAATCAGACTTTAGACTGGCTTGAAGACTATAAATAAGCTGAAGTATAGCAACTGACCGCCTTTCCTGAAAAATTCACTTATTAGTTGAATCCAGCCTGCATAATTGGCGGTCTTATTTTTCTGTGCCAGCAATATTTAATTGTATACCCGTAATCATTGAAGATGCTTGATTTTATCCGAAATGGAGATCATTATTCTCGCCATGAAAATATTTATTACATCAGAACAAAAAATCAAACTTGAACGTCTTCACGACACAACTCGTGATGGTCAAGAATGTAGCGTATTTAAAGGTTGAGTTTATTCGTGGAAAAATCCTCTTCTTGTAAAGAGAATTATTTTCTACTTTTGATTTAAATTATATTAATAATTTTATTATTCAATAATATCTATGGGTATATATCTTATGGTAATTTTTGAAAATACAATTATACTTATTGTTTTTATTTGTATTTTATAATAATACCTCATGAGATAAGTATAAAATTGAAATTAGTATCTATTAAAAGGTAGTGACGTATCACAGAAATATTTTCCATAATTAATGAAAAAAATGAGAATTTACATTAATATTTTAAATTGTGTAATTTCAATGTCGTATTTAATTGCTTTCTGTAAAGTGAATAAATATTTACCTAATTAATTCTCGTTGGAATTATCTTTCTGGCCTACCTGTTGTTGAAGTAGCTGTATATTTTGCCAGAAAAAATCGGTGCTTTCGTTATGGCTAATTTGGTGATTAGCCAGAGGCAAAATTTTGACTATTAGCAATTTATACCCTATGGATTTCAAGATGGATCGCGACGGCAAGGGAGTGAATCCCCGGGAGCATAGATAACGATGTGACCGGGGTGAGCGAGTGCAGCCAACAAAGAGGCAACTTGAATGATGACGGGTATAGTGACATAACCGGTAGGGATAGCAATAGAGATTTTGGAACTTGGTTAGATGGATAATTGATATATAAAGTTATTCTAAATGCATAAATTTAAATTTGGGAGAATTCTTATGAATAAAATAAGAACGGTTGCTGAGACGTTGGCAATATTACATCAGAATCATCATCCATTTGGTCTGGAACGACAGCCAAAACAACTTAAGACTTCGGACTTTGACGGGCCGGTAATATTTTCTAACGATCTGAAAACCGCTACTGTGCCGCCGGCATTTTTTACAGTACAAACTATACAAGAGTTGAAAGCGCTCGGAGGTATACCTGACAGTCAGTATGGCCCTGGAAAAATGGAACCCCATCATCCGTTGCCTGAACCATTTTCTGCTGAACGACTGGCAAATGTCCCGGGTAATCATATTGATTTGTGCAAAGCCTTTAGTGCCTATATCTATGGTGATTCTGCTTTGGTCAAAGATTATGAAGAAATACTTAATGCTAAGCGTTTTCCGATAAAAGTTGCGTTCTACAGTGGAGACGAGATCACTATAAGCGAAGATAATCCGTTGATTATTAGAGATAAAGATAGCTATGGTGAACCGGTTGTCTTGGTGTACAACAAGATAACCATTGAACCAGAAGGCAAAGTTATTTGTTACACCAACGGTAGGATTGAAGCGAATGTTATTCAAGGGAGCTCATATCACTTTACCAGTACAGGGGAAGATGGAAAACATGGTGTTACTGGTACAGATGGAAACAATGGAGCTGATGGCGCTAAGGGTAATCCTGGTCTTCAGAATAAACATAGCTGTGTAGTTAACCCTTCATCAGGATCTAATGGAACTAAAGGTTCTTCGGGAGCGCATGGATCGGATGGCGAACCCGGTAAAACGGGGGAGAAACTCACTATCGCGTGCCCTTACGTGAGTGGAACAGTAACTTTGTGGTCGGCGGGGGGTAATGGTGGTCATGGTGGTGATGGCGGTCATGGTGGCTCTGGTGGTAAGGGGGGAGACGGGGGTTATGGTAGTTATGTTAATTCTATGGACTATAATCATCGTCATATTACTACTGGATCATTATGTCAGCAGTCTGGGCGTGCAGGGAACGGAGGCAATGGAGGCGATGGAGGACATGGGGGTAATGGAGGTCGTAGCGGAGATGGAGGGAACATCTATTTTAGCTATTCCGAAGGCAATCCACACATTAAGTGTTTGGCATCACTAGGTTTTGCGGGAGTTGGCGGTATGCCCGGAAAGAGAGGGAAAGGCGGTGATGGTGGTTCCTCATGGGTTAATATTGGGAATGGAGGTAATGCGTTGAGTCTTACCGGAGAGTTTGGTCGGGCGGGTATTGATGGAGGGCCAGGAGAGCCAGGAGAGCAAACAGGAAATGTGGGCCAGATATATGTTAACGGCAAGTTGCAAGATTGCCATTAAAAAAAGTTTATTTTTGTTTCCTAAACACAAATTATTTGGCAATGAGTGAGTTCGGGGTTTCGCCTGTATTGCATTAGCTTATTGGATAGTGAGATTGACTACTATAATAGTGCAACGATTTGGTTTAGACCTTGTAAAAAAATATTCTTCTAGTAAAGAAAAATTATTTTTTTACGCTTAAATGTATATTATGTTCATGATTTTATTATTCAATATTATCTATAGGTTTCTATCTTGTGGTAATTTTTGAAAAATACAATCCTATTTATTTTTTTATTTGTATTTTATAATAATACCTCATGAGATAAATGTAAAATTGAAATTTTTAATAAGTACCTATTGAAAGATCGTGATGTATCACAGAAAAACTCTCCATAATTAATGGAAAAAGTGAGAATTTACATTAGTATTTTAAATTGCGTAATTTAAATGTTGCATCTAATTTTTTTCTGTAAAGTGAATAAATACTTACATAATTAATTCTCATCGGAATTATTTTTCTGGCATGCCTATTGTTGAAGAACCTATATTTTCTTGCCAGAAAAAGTCGATGTTTTTGCTATGGCTAATCTGGTGATTAGCCAGGGGTAAAATTCAATTTGGTGACATACCAGTAGGGATAGCAATAGAGATTCTGGAACTTGGTCAGATGGATAATTGATATATGAAGTTATTCTAAATGTATAAATTTAAACTCAGGAGAATTTTCATGGATAAAATAAGAACAGTTGCTGAAACTTTGGCAATATTACATCAGAATCATCATCCGTTTGGTCTGGAACGACAGCCAAAGCAACTTAAGACCTCGGATTTTGACGGGCCGGTAATATTTTCTAATGATCTGAAAACGTCTACTGTGCCACCTGCATTTTTTACGGTACAAACCATACAAGAGATGAAGTTACTCGGAGGTGTTCCTGATAGTCGGTATGGCCCTGGAAAAATGGAATCATATCATCCATTACCTGAACCATTTTCTGCTGAACGACTGGCAAATGTCCCAGGTAATCATATTGATTTGTGCAAAGCCTTTCGTGCCTATATCTATGGTGATTCTGCTTTGGTCAAAGATTATGAAGAAATGCTTAATGCTAAGCGTTTTCCGATGAAAGTTGCGGTATTCAGTGGCGAAAATATCACTGTTACTAACAGTAATCCATTGATTATTAAAGATAAAGAACACGCTGGTGAACCGGTTGTCTTGGTGTACAACCAGATAACCATTGAACCGGAAGGCAAAATTATTTGCTACACCAACGGTAGGATTGAAGCGAATATCATTCAAGGGGTTGGAAGCGGTCCACAGCACTTTATCAGTAAAGGGCTTGATGGAGAAATTGGTGCTCCTGGTGCAACTGGAAATAGCGGAACTGATGGCGTTGATGGTTCACCTGGTCGTCAGAATAAACATACCTGTCTAATTTCCCCTACATCAGGTACTGATGGAATTAAAGGTTCTTCGGGAGCGCAGGGATCGGGTGGCGCACCAGGTGGAGAGGGGCCGAGACTAACTGTCGTATGTGATAATGTGGATGGGCAGATAGAGTTGTGGTCGGCGGGTAGTGATGGTGGCATGGGGGGGAATGGTGGTCGTGGCGGTAATGGTGGTAATGGAGGTAATGGGGGGTATGGTAGTTTTTATGGTAATGTTGCTGATTATAGTCATTATGTTACTGTTGGCACACCGTGTCAGCCTGCGATTGGCGGGTGCGGAGGAGATGGCGGGGATGGAGGGGATGGGGGTAATGGAGGTTGTAGTGGAGATGGGGGTGACATAGATTTTAGCTATTCTACTGGTAACCCATCCATTATTAGTCAGTCAGCACCAGGCATGGGAGCACCTGGCGGTAAGGGAGGATATGCAGGGAAAGGCGGTGATGGTGGTCTCGGTAATGTCAGACAGGGTAAGGGTGGAGACGTAAGTCAAGATGTAGCTTGTTCCGGAAAGGCGGGTAAAAAGGGTAAGAATGGATTGTTAGGTGGGGAAGGAAAGGATGGGCGGGTATATGTCAACGGCAAATTGAGAGAGATGAGCCAAAATATATTGCCGTTTTCTGAGAAAGAACTGTTTGGAAACAAGTAGATTAGGGATAGTGAGATTATCGAGGTGAAATCTAAGGTTTTCATCAAAACAACTGTAGTCTGTAGTTAACTCAGTGCACCGTATGGTTAATCTGTGCACTGAACTTATAGTGTAAAATTTTCGAGAAGAGTTATTTCAACCAACCTTTCTTCTGTGCGGTTTCCAATTGCGGCAGCAGATATTGCCATAATTCAGGATAGACATCGGCAATGAATTTATTGCGGTTAATTACTTGCTCGAAACGAATACCATCTTCTACCCAACTCTGCCCTTTATTGTACAGATTCATTAGCATCGGCATTAGTCTATCCAGTGTAAGAGCAAAGCGGGCGTCTTGGCTTTCTTCTGCTTCATACTCTTGCCAAAGTGACATAAAATGATTTTTCTGTGGTTCAGGGAGTAAACCAAAAAGACGGTCAGCGGCTTTGATTTCCTGTTCATGAATGGCTTCACGGGCTGCCAAATCGTAAACCATTACATCACCCGCATCAATTTCTACAATATCGTGAATTAATGCCATTTGAATAACCCGCTGGATATCTACCCCTTTTACATAGGGAGCAAAACTCATTGCGGCGATAGCAAAATGCCAACTATGTTCGGCTGAATTTTCCTGGCGATGGTTATCCAATAACTTAGTTCTCCGCTGAACTTTTTTCAGCTTATCCAACTCCATCAAAAAACTGATGACATTCGTAAAAGGGCCAAAATCAACGGTAGGTACTGCTAACGACATATAAACCTCATTAATTATTTTTCTTCATCGAGAGAATAAGGCAGAGGCTGAATGGTGAGTGAATGCCCTTCATCGTCACGGACACGGAATACACTATGACTTTCCATATCATTATTCATGACGACTTGTACCCAGACACTATTCTCATTCAGCTTAACGGCAGCCAAAACGGTGCCCGTTCTCCGCCACTTATCTCCTAATTGCCATTCCAAATCATCTCCAGCCATAGGAGTTTTGGCGGCATTGCCAGCCAGCCAGTACATGGCACGTTTATTTGCTCCGCGGTATTTAGCACGGGCTACCATTTCCTGACCGGTATAACACCCTTTTTTAAAGCATATCCCTCCTGTCAATGCCTGAAGGTTAGTTGCTTGGGGAATAAATTGTGCGCTATTTGCGGCATCAATGACTGGGAAGCCTGCTTCAATATCCAGAGCTAACCACTGTTCGCTGTTATTAAGTTGAGCTTGAAGTTTTTCTGTTAACTGCTCAGCGGTTGCGGTGTTTGTTACCAAGAGGAAACGTTCAGACGGCAAGGTAAAGTGGAGCAAAGTTGTAGTTTCATGTGCAACGACAGCGTTATCAGCATCCGGCAGAGTTGGGAAGAAGCTGCTTAATGCTTCCCGGCAGTTTTTACCTGCAACACCGAGCAGTACCGCGTTTTCATCCTGAACTAGTGTAATTTTAGAGAATGCGGCATATTTTTTCAGTTCTGTAAGCTGATTTTCCAGCACACTACGACGCGCAATATAAGCAAGGCTTTCACCACGATGGAAGAGGCGCAGATTACTCCACATTTTGCCTTTTGCGTCACAATGCGCACTAAGCACATGCTGATTCGTTGCAAGTGCGGAAATATCTGCTGTAACCTGACCTTGTAGATATTTTTCTGTATCTGGTCCAGTTGCGGTTACCAGTCCCCAGTCATCCAGTGATATTAACGTCAGGGGAAGGGTTGATGAAGACAATGGAGATTGTGAAGAGAACGGAGTTTTATAAGCCATGACACATCCTGCCAGTCAGATATTTGAGCCAATGATGCATAATGGTAAAAGAGCTGAAGCATAATGCAAGTAGTTATTATTGCTATTAGCTGGCATGATGCATCAGTTTGCCGGGCGACTTATATGGCTAATGGTGTTAAAACAAACAATGAGAATTAAAAAGGGGATCTTTTGAACATGGATATTGATAATAAAGCACGTATTCATTGGGCATGCCGGCGTGGAATGCGTGAACTGGATATTTCAATTATGCCGTTTTTTAAGTATGAATATGACTCACTCAGCGATGATGATAAACGACTTTTTATTCACTTACTTGAATGTGCTGATCCTGATCTGTTCAACTGGCTAATGAATCATGGGCGTCCAGAAGATGAAGAGTTATTTCGTATGATTAAACTTATTCAGAATAGAAATAAAGATCGTGGTCCTGTGGAAATGTGATCTCAGGGTATCTTGGCATACCCAGCTAATTTCTACCTGTGTTCATGGTGCAATAGCGCTTATCGTACTACTTGCTCCGTGGCCTGCGGATGATGCTATTTTCTGGATTTTCTGGCTTCCTTTAGTACTGTTGATTATTGCCAGTTGGGGGCGTAGCCAGAAAAATATCCGTAAATCACAAGGGCTTTTAGTTCTGCTCAGTGATAATAAGTTGCAATGGAAGAAGCATGAGTGGCAAATTATCCGACGACCGTGGCTGTGTCGTTATGGCATATTAATTACGGCTCAATCTTTTTATAACCAGAAAAAAATCCGTTTATGGGTCGCATCCGATGGTATGTCACAGGATGAATGGAGGCATATTAATCAACTATTGTTGCAATATCCTGATATCTGATTGAGCTGAAATTTTTCTGACTTAAAGCAGAGGCTCCATTTCTTGCAGGATTTGCATACACCATTGCGATAAACGATCATCAGTTTGTTCATACTGGTTTACGTCATCTAATGCCAGCCCGACAAATTGTGAGCCATTATCCGTTAATGGTTTCGGGCTGGTAAATTCATAACCTTCGGTCGGCCAGAAGCCAATGAAATGCACGCCTGAAGGGCGTAAATGGTGATATAGCATACCGAGAGCGTCAAGAAACCAATCGCTATAATCAATTTGATCCCCCATACCATACATGGCGACAATTTTCCCCTGTAAATCGAGGGAAGGAATTTGATCCCAAATAACCAGCCAATCTTCCTGCAATTCGCCAAAATCCCATGTTGGGATGCCGAGAATCAGTACAGAGTACTCTTCCATTAATTCAGGTGCTGTCTCTTTGATATTGTGGAGATCAACCAAATCTTCACCGAGGATATCGCGGATTTTCTCTGCTACCATCTCGGTGTAGCAGGTGCTGGAGCCGTAAAAAAGACCAATCTTCATCATTAATCATTATGGTTTTTGAATATCTGGGTTGGCATTGTAACAGAATAATGGCTTTTTCAGGCATATACCCGTCATCTTTCAAGTTGCCTCTTTGTTGGCTGCACTCGCTCACCCCGGTCACATCGTTATCTATGCTCCCGGGGATTCGCTCCCTTGCCGTCGCGATGCATCTTGAAATCCATAGGGTATAATAGCCAGCAGAGATGTACAGATTTAAGGAAAGTATTTCGTGTCAAAACAACCAACTCAGTTGACTAATCCACTGATAGAACAATTTCTTGATGCTATCTGGTTAGAACATGATCTTGCGGAAAATACGCTTGCTTCTTATCGGTTGGATTTGCAGGCATTGGATAACTGGTTGATACATCATGGTCATAATTTATTATCTGTCCAGACGATAGATTTGCACTCTTTTCTGGCAGAACGCGTGGATGGAGGATATAAAGCCAGTAGTTCGGCGCGTTTACTCAGTGCCATGCGCCAATTGTTTCTCTATTTTTATCGGGAAAAAATGCGGGAAGATGATCCGACAGCACTTTTGTCTGCACCGAAATTACCAAAGCGATTGCCTAAAGATTTAAGTGAAAAGCAGGTAGAAGATCTACTTAATGCGCCCTGTACAGATCAGCCGGTAGAGTTAAGGGATAAAGCCATGCTTGAAGTGCTTTATGCCTGTGGTTTGCGGGTATCTGAGCTAGTAGGGTTGACACTTTCCGATGTCAGTTTGCGTCAAGGCGTGGTGAGAGTGATTGGTAAAGGGAATAAAGAACGATTAGTGCCTTTAGGGGAAGAAGCAATTTATTGGCTAGAGAATTATCTGGAATATGGGAGAGTTGGGCTGCTAAATGGTGCAACGTTGGATGTCCTTTTTCCGAGCAACCGAGGGCGACAAATGACCCGACAGACATTCTGGTATCGTATTAAACATTATGCGTTGCTGGCTGGAATCGATACTGGACGGTTATCTCCTCATGTTTTACGTCATGCATTTGCCACGCATTTGCTAAATCATGGCGCTGATTTGCGAGTTGTGCAGATGTTATTGGGGCATAGTGATCTATCTACAACACAAATATATACTCATGTAGCAACAGAACGGCTCAAATTGCTACATCAACAACATCATCCGCGAGGGTGAGCACGGATTTAAAGGAACCGAAAATGAAAAAAAGCGTGTTATGTTTCCCTCTTTTGCTGGCCTGGTTTAATGGAAATGCGCTTGCTGATGATGGTGCTGTCCATACAACAATGCAGAAACTAGGGATAAAAGCAGAGAACATCCAGCCATCACCTATTGTTGGTTTAAATACGGTAGTGACCGAGCAAGGGATCATTTATCTATCTGATGACGGGAAATATTTATTGCAAGGGCCAATTTATGATGTCAGTGGTAGCTCTCCTGTGAATGTCAGTAATCAATTGTTGATGAAAAAGCTGGAAGCAATGACAGATCAAATGATCATCTACAAAGCGCCAAAAGAGAAGCATGTCGTTACCGTTTTCACGGATATTACCTGTGGTTATTGCCATAAATTGCATGAAAACATGCAAGAGTACAATAAACTGGGTATTACTGTGCGCTATCTGGCGTTTCCTCGTCAGGGTATGCAGCACCAATCTGCTAAAGATATGCAATCTATCTGGTGCAGCGCAACACCGCAGAAATCATTAGATGCTGCGTTTAAAAATGAAGATGTTTTGCCAATTAAGAGCTGTAAAGTGGATATTGCTAACCATTACAAATTGGGTCTCCAGTTTGGCGTCCAAGGAACGCCGGCGATTGTCCTTAAGGATGGCAGTCTGTTAGGTGGATATATGCCACCAGAGGCTTTGGCAGCGGCACTGGCGCAACGTGGTAAATAAGTTTAGTGAATATTGAAACACAACTCCGCCGCCGCCCGGTGGTGGATGACAGTCACCTTCCACAACAGATTCATCCACTACTGCGTCGCTTATATGCCATTCGTGGTATCCAGCAAGCTAATGAATTGGAACGTGGTGTCCAAGGGTTATTGAATTATCAGCATCTGAGTGGTGTGGAACAGGCGGTGGCACTCTTGTTGACTGCACTTCATGAACACTGGCGTATCGTTATTGTCGGTGATTTTGATGCTGATGGGGCAACTAGCACGGCATTGGCGATCCGATCATTACGCTCGATGGGATATCGCCATCTGGATTATTTGGTACCAAATCGTTTTGACGATGGTTATGGTTTAAGCTCACAGGTGGTAGAAGAGGTCGTCAAAAAAGGCGCTGACCTGATTATTACCGTGGATAATGGTATCTCTTCCCATGAAGGGGTTGCGGCTGCCCATCAGCACCGTATGAAAGTGATTGTCACGGATCATCACTTGCCGGGTGACGTTTTGCCGGCGGCTGATGCCATTATTAATCCTAATCTTGCCGATTGTTCGTTCCCGTCTAAATCATTGGCCGGAGTGGGTGTCACATTTTATCTGATGTCTGCCTTAAGGGCGGCGCTGAGGAAAGATCAGTGGTTTGAAAAGCAAGGAATTGCGCTGCCGAATCTGGCCGAGATGTTGGATTTGGTTGCGCTAGGAACTGTTGCCGATGTTGTACCTTTAGATACTAATAACCGGATTCTGATTTATCAGGGCTTGAACCGGATTCGTGCAGGACGTTGTTGTGTGGGGATTCGTGCATTATTGGAAATTTCCAGCCGTGATGCTTATAAGCTGACAGCCAGCGATTTGGGTTTTTTCCTGGGGCCAAGACTGAATGCCGCTGGTCGCCTTGATGATATGTCCATTGGCGTCACTTTATTGCTAACTGACGACATAACAAAGGCGCGTCAGATAGCTTGTGAACTGGACGGTCTTAACCAGACTCGGCGTGAAATAGAGCAGGGAATGCAGCAGGAAGCACTGCAAATCTGTGACAAACTTGAACGTACCAGCACTGAACTGCCTTATGGGCTAGCGCTCTATCATCCAGAATGGCATCAAGGGGTAGTTGGAATTTTGGCTTCCCGGATTAAAGAGCGTTTTCATCGGCCTGTTATCGCTTTTGCACCGGCCGGTGACGGTATTTTGAAAGGTTCTGGTCGTTCAGTGCAGGGATTGCATATGCGTGATGCGCTTGAGCGGCTTGATACTTTGCATCCGGGGTTGATACTTAAATTTGGTGGTCATGCAATGGCGGCCGGTTTGTCACTTGAACAGGATAAATTCGAACAATTTCAGTATCACTTTTCTACGCTAATGGCGGATTGGTTAGATATTTCGCAACTTGAAGGTGTTATCTGGAGTGATGGGGAATTAGCAATTAATGAACTGTCATTGGACATTGCAGAAATGTTGCGTGATGGCGGTCCTTGGGGGCAGGCATTCCCGGAGCCTATTTTTGACGGTAAATTCAAACTACTGCAACAGCGCATTGTTGGAGAGCGTCATTTAAAAGTGATAGTGGAGCCATTAAACGGTGGGCCGATGCTGGATGGTATTGCGTTCAATATCGATCCTACCCGCTGGCCGGATAACAGTGTCCGCGAAGTAGAACTTGCCTATAAACTAGATGTTAATGAATTTCGTGGCAACCGTAATGTACAGCTTTTGATCCAACATCTCTGGCCTTATTAACCGTTTGATCAGCAGGTAGTCAGTCATTGTCACGTACTCTCGTATGAATACGTGACAAATCTGTTGAAGTGCTATAAACCCTGTGCCAAATCCGCTACAATACGCGGTTCGAAAATTATCCATTTATCTCCGACTACACAACGTAAGACACTAAAATATGTTTGAAATTAATCCGGTAAAAAACCACATTCAGGACTTGTCTGAACGGACAATGGTTCTGAGGGGGTATCTTTGACTACGATGTCAAAAAAGAGCGTTTAGAAGAAGTTAATGCTGAATTGGAACAGCCTGATGTTTGGAATGAACCGGAGCGGGCACAGGCTTTGGGTAAAGAGCGTTCCTCATTAGAAGAGATTGTCGAAACTATCGATCAGCTTGAGCAGGGTCTGGAAGATGTACAAGGTTTACTGGAACTGGCAATAGAAGCAGACGATGAAGAGACTTTTAATGAAGCCGTGGTAGAGCTGGAACAGCTCGAAGAAAAGCTAGGTCAGTTAGAATTTCGCCGCATGTTTTCTGGTGAGTACGACAGTGCTGACTGTTATCTTGACTTACAGGCAGGCTCTGGTGGTACTGAGGCTCAGGATTGGGCAAGTATGCTGATGCGTATGTATTTGCGTTGGGCTGAATCCAAAGGTTTTAAAACGGAAATCATTGAAGAATCAGACGGTGAAGTTGCTGGCCTGAAATCAGCGACGATTAAGATCATGGGCGATTATGCTTATGGTTGGTTGCGTACTGAAACGGGGGTTCACCGTTTGGTACGTAAAAGCCCATTTGATTCTGGCGGTCGTCGCCATACTTCATTCAGTTCTGCTTTCATCTATCCTGAAGTGGATGATGATATTGATATTGAAATTAATCCAGCAGACTTACGTATCGATGTTTACCGCGCATCCGGTGCGGGTGGTCAGCACGTTAACAAAACAGAATCTGCGGTGCGTATTACCCATATTCCAACCAACATTGTGACGCAGTGTCAAAATGATCGTTCTCAGCATAAAAATAAAGACCAGGCGATGAAACAGCTAAAAGCGAAGCTGTATGAACTGGAGATGCAGAAACAGAACGCTAATAAACAGGAAATGGAAGAGAATAAATCCGATATTGGTTGGGGTAGTCAAATTCGCTCTTATGTTCTGGATGATTCACGCATCAAAGACTTGCGCACCGGCGTTGAAACGCGCAATACACAAGCGGTGCTGGATGGTGATCTGGACAAATTCATTGAAGCAAGCCTTAAAGCTGGCTTATGAGGAACTAAAATGTCACAACAACAACAGGGTGCGGAACAGGCTCCCGATTTAAATAATGAACTGCAAACTCGCCGCGAAAAACTCGTAGCTTTACGGGAGAATGGAATTGCATTCCCGAATGATTTCCATCGTGAAAATATTTCAGAAGATCTACACGCGAAATACGACGACAAAACTCAGGAAGAGTTGGAAGCACTGAATATTGAAGTGACGGTTGGCGGTCGTATGATGACGCGCCGCATCATGGGTAAGGCTTCTTTCGTCACGCTACAGGATATGGGCGGTCGTATTCAGTTATATGTTGCCCGTGACGATCTGCCGCAAAGTATTTATAACGAACAGTTTAAAAAATGGGATCTGGGAGACATTCTGGGGGCTCGTGGCAAACTGTTTAAAACCAAAACCGGTGAACTTTCCATTCACTGTACTGAATTGCGTCTGCTGACAAAAGCGCTGCGTCCATTGCCGGATAAATTCCACGGCTTGGCTGATCAGGAGACTCGCTATCGCCAGCGTTATCTGGATCTAATCGCGAATGAAGAATCGCGCAAAACTTTCCAAATTCGCTCTCAAGTCTTATTGGCTCTGCGTAGTTTTATGGTCAGTAAAGGCTTTATGGAAGTGGAAACACCAATGATGCAGGTTATTCCTGGTGGTGCCTCGGCACGTCCATTTATTACTCACCACAATGCGCTGGATATTGATATGTATCTGCGTATTGCGCCGGAACTTTACCTGAAACGTCTGGTTGTTGGTGGTTTTGAGCGTGTGTTTGAAATTAACCGCAACTTCCGTAACGAAGGTGTATCTCCGCGCCATAACCCTGAGTTCACCATGATGGAACTCTACATGGCGTATGCGGATTACAAAGATCTGATCGTTCTGATAGAAGAGCTGTTCCGTACCCTGACGCAGAATATTTTGGGGAATACCCTGGTTAAATATGGCGAGCAGGAATTTGATTTCGGTAAACCATTTGCCCAAATGACCATGAAAGAGGCCATTTGTAAATATCGTCCTGAAACCAACATAGCTGATTTGGATGATATGGATAAAGCGGTGGCTATCGCTGAATCTCTTGGTATTGAAGTGGAAAAAGGTTGGGGCCTTGGCCGTGTTCAGTGTGAAATCTTTGAAGAAACGGCGGAAAGCCACCTGATTCAACCCACTTTTATCACTGAATATCCGGCAGAAGTTTCTCCGCTAGCGCGTCGTAATGATGCAAATCCGTTTATCACTGATCGTTTTGAATTCTTTATTGGTGGACGTGAGATTGGTAATGGCTTCTCGGAATTGAATGATGCCGAAGATCAGGCTGAACGTTTTGCTGAACAGGTTCGCCAGAAAGACGAAGGTGATGACGAAGCCATGTTCTACGATGAAGATTATATAACGGCTTTGGAACACGGTATGCCACCAACCGCCGGTTTGGGTATTGGTATTGACCGTATGATTATGTTGTTGACAGATAGTCATACTATCCGTGACGTCATTCTGTTCCCGGCAATGCGCCCGCAGAAATAACAGTTTGAATTAAATTTCAAATTTTAACTCCTCTGTGGCATGGCCGGCAGGGGAGTTTTTATTTTCAACTGACTGAAATATAGACAATTTAAACAGATAATGACTTGCTGATACCAACGAAACCGCTATAATAATTTATGTTATCCCTAAGCGAGCGTAGTTCAATGGCAGAACGAGAGCTTCCCAAGCTCTATACGAGGGTTCGATTCCCTTCGCTCGCTCCAGTCTTTCTAAAAAATGCTGTCGCATTGAAAATATACCTTTTGATATGATGTAAATTAAATCAAAAGAATTTACGAATGATAATTGATATACCCAATGGATTTCAAGATGGATCGCGACGGCAAGGGAGTGAATCCCCGGGAGCATAGATAACTATGTGACCGGGGTGAGTGAGTGCAGCCAACAAAGAGGCAACTTGAAAGATGACGGGTATATACCCTATGGATTTCAAGATGCATCGCGACGGCAAGGGAACGAATCCCCGGGAGCATAGATAACTATGTGACCGGGGTGAGTGAGTGCAGCCAACAAAGAGGCAGCTTGAAGGATAACGGGTATATAAGTTAATAACTAACTCATTGTCTAATATGAAAAGAATCCCGTTATTAAATCAACCCCGAATCAGCTAGGCGTGATGTATTTTTGAATGCGGATACATCACCATAGAAAGCATTCTATACCCTATGGATTTCAAGATGCATCGCGACGGCAAGGGAGCGAATCCCCGGGAGCATAGATAACTATGTGACCGGGGTGAGTGAGTGCAGCCAACAAAGAGGCAACTTGAAAGATGACGGGTATATGGTAAATGAATAATTAATAGAGACTATTTACCATGAAAGAAAAACATTGGTCAAAAATTCAATTCCTACATGAAGCTGTAACTAATCAGAGTATTGTCATCAAAGGAACCCATAGCTATTATAGCGATTGCTGGAGTGGCGGTTTTGAAGAATCTGTCGTTCGCTATTTGTATGGTGATAAGATCAGTCTTCAATGGGAATCTAAGTGGCCAATTGATAAATTGTATATTGGCGATTATGTTTGCATAGGTGCTGAAACCATCATTCTTATGGGTGGAAATAATACGCACAGAGCGGATTGGTTCTGTTTATATCCATTCATGGAATATATCGAAGAGGCATATGTAGGCAAAGGTGACACGCATATTCATGATGGCGTGTGGCTTGGTATGCGTTCAATGATTATGCCAGGTGTTACTATTGGAGAAGGCGCTATTGTTGCTGCTAATAGCGTTGTCACTAAAGATGTTGAGCCATATAGTATTGTTGCTGGAACGCCTGCGAAATTAGTTAAATATCGCTTTGAGCCGCACATTATCAATGAGTTACTTGTGTTAAAAATATATGATTGGTCAGAAGAGAAATTTAATGCTTTAAAACCCTATCTCTGTTCTTCGGATATTAAGGCATTAAAATCTGCTGTAAGATCATATTAAGAAAAACAGTTAATTAATTCCGTAAAATAATTAATTAGGTTTGATTAGATTAATTAAGTATGTTTTTTAAAAATGTTCTATTGCTGAATTATTTAACCGAAGTCCATTAATTGTTAGCTTAAATACCGTTTCGGCATTCGAGCCGCAAACGGTATTTATTTAATATTCCTTCAATATAAAATATGCTACTATCCTCTTATGAAAATAAAAAATACACCGACGCCACATGATGCTATTTTTAAAAAGTTTTTAAGTCATATTGATACCGCCAGAGATTTTCTAGAGATACACTTACCTGCGACATTACGGGCAGTTTGTGATCTTGATACACTGCGATTGGAATCGGGGTCGTTTATTGAGGACAATCTGCGGGTACATTATTCCGACATTCTGTATTCACTAAAAACTACACAGGGTGAGAGTTATGTGTATTGTGTGATTGAACATCAGAGTTCCCCGGATAAGATGATGGCATTCCGGCTGATGCGTTACAGTATTTCAGCAATGCAATGGCATCTGGAGCAGGGACATGAAAAATTGCCGCTGGTTATTCCAGTGTTGTTTTATCACGGAAAAATACGGCCGTATCCGTGGAGCACCAACTGGTTCGACTGCTTCGATGCTTCGGCTCTGGCGGAAGAGATCTATTCCAGCGCGTTTCCGTTGGTAGATGTGACGGTAATCCCGGATGATGAAATCCTGACGCACAAACGGGTTGCATTACTGGAAATAGTACAAAAACATATCCGGCAACGTGATATGGCGGAGTTACAGCAAAAACTGGCCATACTGCTGGCGTATGATTACTATGCGGAAGGGCAGTTAGAAAGCATGCTAAACTACATATTACTGGTGGGAGATACCGCCGATCCAGAAGGTTTTATCCGGCAACTGGCAGAACAGTTCCCGAAGTATGAGGAGGTACTGATGACAATAGTGCAAAGATTGGAACATAAAGCACGTCAGGAAGGGCTTAAGGAAGGGCTTCAAAAATGTCAAGAAGCACGCGAAGAAGGGCTTCAAGAAGGATTACAGAAAGGTGAAAAAAAAGGTGAAAAAAAAGGCGAAGAGAAAGGTAAAAAACAGGCGATTCTGGAAATCGCCTGTAGAATGATGAACAATGGTATTGATCGTGAAACAATAATGAAAAACACAGGGTTGAGCCAGAAAGAACTTGAACAAATACATCACTGATTCGTGCTGAGAGCCGTAATCGGTATTTAAAGATTCGTGTTAGAAGAGGGGCTTGTCCAGCGAGTAACGGGACCGTCCCCTAGAAATATGAGGAGGTAATTGGTGACAATAGCGCAAAAACTGGAGCAGAAAGCGTTCCAAGAAGGATTTCAGGAAGCATACCAAGAAGCATACCAAGAGGCATACCAAGAAGGATTACAGATAGGTAGAAAACTGGCGCTTGTGAAAATCGTGTATGCAATGATAGACAATGGTATAGACCATGAAACGATAATTAAAATCATTGTGATGAGCCGGAATAAGATTGAACAAATAGCCGATTAACTTATGCTGACACTTTATTGGCATGAAAATTCGTGTAAATAAGTGGGCAAAACTTTACATATAAGCGGTATATTATTTGGATAAGTTTGAAATCATACTTTTTCTGTCGGGTATTAAGCTTTTTAATTGAAATAGTATTTGAATAATTAAAGAATATTCCTCAAATAGAATATTTGAAACATCGTAATTCGATAAATTTTCTCTTGGAAGCGGCAACCGGATTGGTTGCCTATACCTTTTAATCTAAAAAAAACAAATCTGGATGTATGCACCTCTGAATTAGCCGTTCTTAGAATAGGAAATATTTCCGTTATTGGTAAATAAGCGAATGCTGAAACAGGTTGAATTAAGCCATCATACGAAAATAGATTCAGTAGATATCTGATATTCTTTTGGCGCTTTTAATTAAGATTTCTTTGTAATCAGGCGTCTGTTTTTCCACATTGGAAAATATAGCTTGAAGTGTGGCATGGGTTATTTCTTTGTCGGCGAATTCTGGCATGCCGCTATTGAACGGGGGTTCTGGGCTATATTGTATCGCTAGTTGGACTGCTTGGGCATATTCTTCACCTTTGATTTCAGCAAGCAATGTTAAACCGAAATCAATACCTGCGGTGACTCCACCTCCTGTAACCCGGTTTCTATCGATAACGACTCTTTTATTAACCGGTATTGCATCGAATTTGTTGAGATCGTCTATCATCGACCAATGAGTCGCCGCCTGATACCCTTTTAGCAAGCCTGCGGCCCCTAACAGGATAGATCCTGTACACACGCTGGTGACCCAAGATGCTTTACTTCCCACTTTATGTATCCAATCAAGCATGTCTAATTCGGCAAGCAAAGCATAAGGATTTCCTGTACCGGGAACACACAAAATATCCACTTTATTTAATTGCTCAAATGTAGTGCTCGGTGAAAATGATATATGTGCCAGCTCAGTACGCACCGGAAGTAAATCGCGCCAGACATATTCAATATTTAACCATCCTCCTACTTCAAGAACTGTCGCGGGACCAATCATATCAAGTGGCGTCATGCCTGGGAAAATGACAAAAGCGAGAGTGGGTTTTTCTCCAGACGATGTATTCATTAATGAAGATAATGTCGCAGGATATTCCTTAGATGTGTTTTTCATGGAGAAGTTTTCCTTATCGAGATTGAAAAGAGAACTGAAATTCATATGCCGCTATTTTTAGCGATCGCTGAACATCTGTATTCCCGGTAGTAAATTGATATACCCGTCATCTTTCAAGTTGCCTCTTTGTTGGCTGCACTCGCTCACCCCGGTCACATAGTTTGCTATGCTCCCGGGGATTCACTCCTTTGCCGTCGCGATGCATCTTGAAATCCATTGGGTATAGAACAACTGTAACCGTAAACTAATTGGCGTATATGACAATATTGCGACGATTTACGCCAAGTGCCATAATTGCCTTATGGACATTAAAACTCTCTATTTTGTGATCTTCCCCAACGTAAATCTGCTGGACCTTTCAGGGCCATTGCAGGTCTTTACCACAGCTAATGAGCTAGCAGAGAAATCTGGTCACAAACGGCCTTATGCCATAAAAGTCGTGGCTTGTGATCCCGGACAGGTAATGACGCAGGCTGGAATAACTGTGCAGGCAGAACCTTTACCTAAGTTGGATTCTCCTGCCGATACTCTGATTGTTGCAGGGGGCATTGGCGTTGAGTCAGCGGCGAACCATCCGCCATTGCGTAATTGGTTAAAGGGACATGCATCGCTGGCTAGGCGTATTGTGTCTGTATGCAGCGGGGCATTCATTCTGGCTGCTTGCGGGTTGCTTGATGGCCGCAGAGTCGTTACGCACTGGAATAGCTGTGCCGAACTGGCCCGGCGTTACAGTAAGTTGCGGGTAGAATGTGATCCTATCTTTATTCAGGATGGTCCGGTGTGGACTTCTGCTGGTGTCACCGCAGGAATTGATTTGGCTCTATCATTGCTGGAGGAAGATTTCGGTCATAAACTGGCACTGGATGTTGCGCGGGATCTCGTTATGTTTCTCAAACGTCCTGGTGGACAGGAACAGTTTAGTGCTCCACTGGCATTACAAAGCAGTACCAGTAAATTTGCAGATCTGCACGCTTGGATGATTAACAATTTGGCGGGAGACCTTTCAGTGGCAGCTTTGGCTGCTCGTACCAATATGAGTGAGCGTAGTTTCGTGCGCCACTATGGCCAACATGCAGGGATTACGCCAGCCAAAGCGGTGGAGCGATTCCGCCTAGAAGCGGCGCGTCATCTTTTGGTTGAATCTACGCTATCGCTCAAGTGCATAGCCTCCCGTTGCGGTTTCGGCTGTGAAGATACTTTACGCCGCAGTTTCTTCCGGGCGTTCAGTAGCACTCCACAGGACTACCGTAAGCACTTCAAGGCAACATTTTAGCTATTTATTCCCTGCCATCTCTTTCTTCAATCGTCGCCACAACGTAGTACGGCTAATCCCCAGATATTCCGCGGTTGCATGGTGATTGCCAGAAAATCGTTTCAAGGTTTCATGAGCTGAAAGTGGTGCAACAAGTGAAGATTGTTGAGTTAAAGAGGGGAAAGACTTCATACTTTGTTCTGCCAGCTTGAGTGTAGATTGGCGCTCCGGTGAAAGCGCTAATATCAATTCCGGTGTTAAGGTATGCTCAGGATGGGCACTAAGGTATAGCGTGAGCCGCTCCATAAGATTACGTAGTTCCCGGACATTACCGGGCCAATGATAGGCTTGCAATGCCTCCTGACAAGCAGCAAGCTCTTGCACTCTTGATTGTGATACCGGCAAATTTAATGCAGCAAATGCTCGTCGCAGATATTCCAGCGCCAATATACCAATATCATGACCTCTTTCCCTGAGGGCCGGAATGTTGATGCGCAATACACTTAGGCGATAAAACAGGTCTGTTCGAAAACGCCCTTCTTGAACCCAGGTATCCAAATCGCAATGTGTGGCGCAGATGATCCGAACATCAACGGCAATAGGGCGGTGTCCTCCTACTCTGACAACGGATTTTTCTTCCAGTACCCGCAATAGCCGTGTTTGAAGAGGCAGTGGCATTTCACCAATTTCATCCAAAAATAGTGTGCCTCGATGCGCAACCTCAAAAAGACCTGCACGACCTCCCCGCCGAGATCCGGTGAAAGCGCCTTCCTCATAACCAAACAATTCAGCTTCCAGTAAGGATTCAGCAATGGCGCCACAGTTAACGGCGACAAATGGCCGTTGATGTTTACCTGTAATCTGACCATACCGCAGGGCATATTCATGGTGAATGGCTTGTGCCACCAGCTCCTTCCCTGTACCACTTTCCCCTTGTATTAGCACTGTGGCAGGCGAGCGGGCGTATAGCATAATAGTGTTGCGCACATGTTCCATTACCGCTGAATCTCCCCGGATATCATTGAGAGTATGGCGGGTACGTAAACTATTCTCGGTTGGATAGGCAGAAATTGAAGCTTGGCTGAGCTTGGTCATTCTGGCAATATCCAGTGCATCATGGAATGCCTGGCGAATAGAATCAGCAGAGTAGACAAAAACACCCACCAATTCAGCTTCATAGGCGAGGTCGGTAATTAGCCCGGCACCGACAATCACTTTAATGCCAATGGCTTTTAGTGCATTGACTTGGGCCCGTGCATCTTCTTCCGTTACGTAACTGCGTTGTTCAATACGCAAGTTGAACCGTTGCTGAAATTCTTCTAGCGCAGGTAATGTATTCTGATAGGTGATAACACCAATACGGGAGCTGATTTGTCGTGCACGGGCCAATGCCTGCATAAAATCAAAACCGCTGGCCTTAGCAATGATGACGGGTACTGACAAACGGCTTTTAAGATAGGCGCCATTAGAGCCGGCACAGAGCACGGCATCACAACATTCAGTTGTTAACCGCTGACGAATATGTTGAACCGCATTTTCAAACCCAAGTTGGATAGGCGTGATATTGGCCTGATGATCGAACTCTGGTGTGATATCACGAAAGAGATCAAAAAGACGGGAAACAGAGACTGTCCAAATGACCGGTTTATCACGGTTATCACGTTCTGCTGATGGTGCTTCTGCCATGCGATTCCTCATCTGTGTGCTGTTTTCTGTACGCTGTTTTCGTTTTTCTTAGCTGAACTTTATTCGCTTTTCCTATCACAATAATTCAATGTTTCGCAATTGTTTCATTCATGTTTCATAAAACGTAATTGATTCATTATGGAACAGATGAGTTTTTCTATCAATGGTACTTTCCTACAAGCTAATAAATATTTTTAGTGCTATTTTTTAATTTAAAAACAAATCATTAACTTTTTGTTGTGTTTGTTTTTTAAAACCATTAGCTATTTTTGACTTTATTGGTACGTATATTGCTGGATAACAAACGTGTTTCATTATAATAACAATGAGGTCTTATATGACTCTTTCCTCTGCCGGTTTGGCATTTCGTCAGGCTATAGAAGCTGAATCCCCGCTACAGGTTGTCGGTACCATTAATGCGAATCATGCGTTGCTGGCAAAACAGGCGGGCTATAAAGCTATCTATCTTTCTGGTGGCGGTGTATCGGCGGGTTCGTTGGGTATGCCTGATCTGGGAATTTCAACGCTGGATGATGTGTTAACAGATATTCGTCGTATTACGGACGTATGCGATTTGCCATTGTTGGTGGATGCTGATATCGGTTTTGGTTCTTCTGCCTTTAATGTGGCTCGCACAGTGCGTTCCATGATTAAAGCGGGGGCGGCGGGGTTGCATATTGAAGATCAGGTCGGCGCGAAGCGCTGCGGTCATCGTCCGAATAAAGAGATTGTATCCAAAGAGGAAATGGTTGATCGCATCAAGGCCGCTGTCGATGCCCGTACTGATAAAAATTTTGTCATTATGGCTCGTACCGATGCTTTGGCTGTTGAAGGATTAGCCGCGGCGCTTGATCGGGCAAAAGCCTATATTGAAGCCGGGGCGGATATGCTGTTTCCTGAGGCGATCACCGAATTACATATGTATAAAGCATTTGCGTCAACAACCGGGGTTCCTATATTAGCCAACATCACTGAATTTGGTGCGACTCCACTTTTCACGACAGAAGAGTTGAAAAGTGTGGATGTCTCTATTGCGCTTTATCCACTTTCTGCTTTCCGGGCAATGAATAAGGCAGCCGAGCAGGTTTACACCACACTCCGCCGAGAAGGGACACAGAAGAGCGTGATCAGCATGATGCAGACTCGCAACGAGTTATATGAAAGCATCAATTACTACGATTTTGAACAAAAACTGGACGTGCTTTTCTCCCAGAAAAAATCTCAATGACGGACATCCCCACCTAATTTCGTCGTTTTATATGGCATAAAAACCGTAGAGGTGATACCCATGAGCGAACAGAACACGATGACTGAGTTAACCACTTTTAAGCCTAAAAAATCGGTAGCCCTTTCTGGCGTCAGTGCGGGTAACACTGCACTTTGTACAGTTGGAAAAACCGGTAATGATCTGCACTACCGTGGTTACGATATTCTTGATCTTGCAACCCAGTGTGAATTTGAAGAAGTTGCATACCTACTGATCCACGAAAAATTGCCTTCCCGTGCTGAATTGGCTGCCTATAAAACGAAATTAACCGCACTGCGAGGTTTGCCGGGTAGCGTAAAGGCCGCACTGGAAACATTACCCGCAGCCGCCCATCCTATGGATGTTATGCGTACCGGCGTCTCCGTTCTGGGTTGTACATTGCCTGAGAAAGACGATCACAACCTCGCGGGAGCGCGTGATATTGCTGACAGATTACTGGCCTCTCTCAGCTCCATGTTGCTCTATTGGTATCACTATAGCCACAATGGACGCCGCATTGAGGTGGAAACTGATGATGTGTCGATAGGCGGGCATTTTCTGCACCTTCTGCATGGTAAAAAACCCTATGAATCGTGGGAAAAGACCATGCATACCTCGCTAATCCTTTATGCGGAACACGAATTTAATGCCTCGACATTTACCAGCCGGGTTATTGCAGGAACTGGCACAGATATTTACTCCGCCATCATCGGGGCGATTGGTGCACTGAGAGGGCCAAAACACGGTGGAGCAAACGAAGTCTCTTTTGAAATTCAACAGCGCTATGAAAATCCTGATGAAGCAGAGCGTGATATTCTGGCGCGTTTGGCGAGAAAAGAGGTCATTATTGGCTTTGGTCATCCGGTTTACACTATTTCTGATCCCCGTCACAAAGTGATTAAAGATGTGGCCCTGCAACTTTCTAAAGAGGCAGGAACCACCAAAATGTTTAATATTGCGGATCGACTAGAAGCGGTGATGTGGGCCAATAAAAAAATGTTCCCAAATCTTGATTGGTTCTCAGCGGTTTCCTATCACATGATGGGCGTGCCAACGGCGATGTTTACACCGTTGTTTGTGATTGCCCGCACCGCAGGATGGGCTGCTCACATCATTGAACAACGTATTGATAACAAAATTATTCGTCCTTCAGCCAACTATACCGGGCCAGAAAATCGAGTATTTACGCCAATAAGTAAACGTGGGTAACGCTATTTTTGATGCAGAGATTCCTGCATGGGTGTTTTTTTAACAAGGAATTATTATGTCTACCTCTGTTGCAAGCAATCATCCTGAATATGATCAGGTCATTGCGGATATTGTGGATTATGTTATGGAATACGCCATCACATCATCCGTTGCCTATGAAACGGCTTATTACTGTTTTCTGGATACGTTGGGTTGTGGGTTAGAGGCACTGGAATACCCGGCCTGTAAGAAATTACTAGGGCCGATTGTGCCGGGGACAGTGGTGCCCAATGGCGTGCGGGTACCGGGAACCCAGTTTCAACTCGATCCCGTACAGGCGGCATTTAACATTGGTACGATGATCCGGTGGTTAGATTTCAATGACACATGGCTTGCCGCTGAATGGGGGCATCCATCCGATAATCTCGGTGGCATCTTGGCAGTGGCTGACTGGCTATCAAGAAATGCTGTTGCTGGTGGGAAAAAGCCGCTCACGATCAAAGATGTTTTGACGGGTATGGTTAAAGCACATGAAATACAGGGATGTCTTGCACTGGAGAATGCATTCAATAAAGTCGGTTTAGATCACGTTGTGCTGGTAAAAGTGGCTTCGACGGCGGTTGTTGCTGAAATGTTGGGGTTGAACCGAGAAGAGATCCTGAGTGCGGTATCATTGGCTTGGGTTGACGGTCAATCACTGCGAACTTACCGTCATGCTCCCAATACCGGCTCACGTAAATCTTGGGCTGCCGGTGATGCAACATCCCGCGCGGTTCGCTTGGCCCTGATGGCGCAAAAGGGTGAAATGGGATATCCCTCGGTATTAACCGCAAAAACGTGGGGATTCTATGATGTCTCGTTCAATGGTCAGCCTTTCAAATTCCAGTGCGCATATGGCTCTTATGTGATGGAAAACGTGCTGTTCAAGATCGCTTTCCCGGCAGAATTTCATGCGCAAACTGCGGTGGAAGCTGCAATGAGTCTGCATCAACAACTGAAAGACGCTGGTAAGACTATCAATGACATTACAAAAATCACTATTCGTACCCATGAAGCTTGTATACGGATTATCGATAAGCAAGGCCCGTTAAACAATCCTGCGGACAGAGACCACTGTATTCAGTACATGGTTGCGATTCCTTTGATCTTTGGTCATCTTACTGCGGCGGATTATGAAGATAGCGTTGCGGCAGATCCCCGCATTGATGCACTGCGGGAAAAAATAGTGTGTGTTGAAGATCTTGATTTTACCCATGATTATCATGATCCGGAAAAACGCTCTATTGCTAACGCATTAACTGTTACGTTTATAGATGGCAGCCAGCTCGATGAAGTCAAAGTTGAATTCCCCATCGGCCATGCTCGTCGCCGTAAGGAAGGCATTCCATTATTGCTGAAAAAATTCAGAACCAACCTGGCACGTCAGTTCCCTGAAACGCAACAGAGGAGAATCCTGTCTGTTTCCCTTGACTGTTCGTTGCTAGAAAACATGCCGGTAAACGAATACCTCGACTTATACGTTATCTGAATTTCCAATACTATCGGCCGCCGCTCTCCCAAGTGCCGCTCTATCATCTACGGCAGCACTAGGAGAGATTATTTCATTCAACGCCTTAAACAAATTGGTAGTGTGGGCCGCCCGGCACGGATTTATTTTGTCTCTCAGCTTCGTGACTGGGCAAGGGTTTACGGAGGTTTTTGTTAAAGAGGAAAGTGGCATTTGAATATCTGAATGATTTCGTTTGTTGAGCACAACTATAACTCTTGTAATTAACTCCGAGGGTTTCTTTCTAATATATTCGTTTTTTTTTGATTAGTGTTTGGCTTTTATTAGTGTTTTGTTTGTGTTAATGTTCAGCCTATGTTAATGTTCCATTTGTACTTTAAATATAAAAAATTATTTCAAGATGTGTTTTACTTTTGCCTTCGCATAAGTTGGCTGGCTATTATTTTTCAACATATATCGAAGTAGAGAATTAAATAGCACAAAGCTAATTGGCTATAATTTGAATGGGGTTATAACCGCAGTGGATTTAAAAATGACATTATGGAATAAAAAAGATATTAGAAATATGCGGAGTTCTATGTTTACAAAACCATTATGTGAATACAAGTCTATCCATACCTATTATAAAGGCAACAATTATAGATAGAAATTACAGGAAATAATTACAGGCAACAATTACAGATAGCAGAAATGGCTATTTTTTAGAAAAATAGATTAGGGAATAAAATAGTGATATACCCTATGGATTTCAAGATGGATCGCGACGGCAAGGGAGTGAATCCCCGGAGCATAGATAACTATGTGACCGGGGTGAGCGAGTGCAGCCAACAAAGAGGCAACTTGAAAGATGACGGGTATAAACAGATTACTCCGACTTAAATCAATTTGGCTTTTATCTGAATTACTGTGGAGTTATTATGGAAATAGAAGAAATATTTAATAATTATGAGTCTAAAGCTCGTTCATATTGCCGTAGATTTCCCGTAGTATTTAGAAGTGGTATAGGTTCTACCTTAATCGATATAGAGGGTAACAGTTACATTGATTTTTTATGTGGCGCTGGCGCGCTGAACTATGGACATAATAATACAATCATAAAACAACAAATTTTTAAGTATATTCAAGATGATGGTATTATTATGGGGCTTGATTTGTACTCGGAAGCAAAAATGGAGTTTATATCGACATTTGTTGATAAAATTTTGCAACCAAGGCAGCTTGAATATCGTTTACAATTTACCAGCCCTACGGGTACGAGCGTCATTGAATCTGCGGTAAAATTAGCAAGAAAGTATACAAAAAGAGAAAATATTGTTTGTTTTACCAACGCCTTTCACGGTATGACGGGGGTGTCGCTCAGTTTAACAGGTAGTCAACATCATCGCCAACCTGGGTTATATTCTCAGATTACGCGCTTACCATTTGATGGTTATATCGATGGAGAATTTAATTATATAGGATATTTTAGAAAGTTACTTACCGATTCCAGTTCAGGGGTTGATCTTCCCGCTGCGGTAATTCTTGAGACTGTACAAGGAGAAGGCGGATTAAATGTTGCTTCTGTTGAATGGTTGAGAGCGTTGAGAGAATTGACCGAAGAGTTCAACATTCTACTAATCGTTGATGACATTCAATCTGGTTGTGGTCGTACCGGAACATTCTTTAGTTTTGAGCGCGCGAATATTAAACCTGATCTCGTTTGTCTTTCCAAATCTATTGGCGGTATTGGGCTGCCTATGTCTTTACTGCTTATTTCTCCCGATATCGATGTGTGGAAACCGGCAGAAGACAACGGCACATTTCGAGGTAATAACTTAGCATTTGTTGCTTCAAAAGCGATGTTAAATGAATATTGGGGCGACAGCTCTTTTCAGAAAATAATTCAGTATAAGGCTGAATTAATCCGAACGCACTTGAACGCTTTAGCTAAAGAGTATCATGAACTTGTACTGCGAGTTAAAGGGATTGGATTCATGCAAGGTATAGAAATGATGGATTCCTCATTAACACAGTATTTGGTGAAGCATTGCTTTGAAAATGGTTTGATTGTGGAGTTGTGCGGCCCCAATGATGAAGTGTTGAAATTGATGCCTGCCTTGACTATTGATGAAGAGACACTTGTAAAAGGATTGAAGATTATAGAACAGGCTCTCGCCAGTTTAAAAGCGAGGAACAGTGATCACGTCGAAAGTAAAGTTCAAAGGTTACCGGTTAGCAGCAATTATTAGCTAGGAGTGTAGAATTATGAGCCGTGTAGTAGAACTTACTAAGTTTAATCAGCTTGAATTTCATCAGACACTTGCTCGGGGATACGTAATTGTTTACCGAGGATTATTGCAAGACTGGCCTGCGATAAGACAATGGGATGCTAAATACTTTCAAGATAAGTGTCCTCAAATTGACGTTGTGATCAAATTTTTTGATGCAAATGGCGTGCGTTCTGAGCAAACCAAAATGTATCGTTATTTAGAAATTCTGAATGCATATAAAAAAGGGGAGATGGGTAACGATATTCCCTATTGTCATGACATTCCTATCTTTTTACAAGCTCAGCAGTTACTTGATGATGTTAGTGATTTTCCTCTAACTATTTTGCCAAAGCTTTATCGCAATGAATGGTGGAAATTTGTTCAATTTTTTATGTCTCCAGCCGGCGCTATAACGCCACTGCATTTTGATACTTTAAGAACGAACAATCTATTTTTTCAGATAAAGGGAAGTAAAAGATTCTCTTTTATTCCTTGGGAAGAAAGAGATGCTTGTTCTCGTCGAGGGTGGCGCTGGTTTGAGTATAATCCTGAAATTCAGCATGTGGGTGAGATAAACAAATCCACGATTGAGGTGCATCAAGGCGATATATTAATCATGCCAGCGGGTATGCTTCATCATGTAAGAACGTTGACTGATAGCATTTCTTTTAATATCGATTTTCATACTCGATCTTCGGCCCTTGTCAGTTTTAGGAGCATTAAAGAAAAAATGCCGCGTGAAAATTTGTATTACAATTGGCTAAGTTTATGTGGACTTTTGGGATTAATGAAGCGCGAAAATTTTTTCGAGAAGTACCGCCCGTATCTTAATTATATTTCTTAGAAAGCAAGTAGGTTAATTATGAAAGTATCTTTGATTGATGTCGATAAAGACAACTATGAGGATGTAATGTCTCTTGAAGTTGAACCTGGACAGGAAGTTTTCGTCGCGCCAAATTCAGAGTCAATTGTCGAATCACATTTTAATGAATATTGCAGAGCAAGAGTGATCTGCTACGACGAGGAGGTGGTGGGTTTTGCAATGTATGAGCGCTGCGTTAATGAAGGCAAACCCAACGAATATAATCTGTATCGAATGATGATTGATAAGTCTTACCAAAACCAAGGTATTGGCGGAGCGGCGATGCAGTTATTACTGGATGAAATGAAACAGCAGCCTGATTGTCACAGGATTACTGTCTGTTATGACGAAACTAGCGAACGCCATAAATCATTTTATCAACGTTTTGGTTTTGTGGAAGTGGGCTATTATGATGAATATGAGGAAATGCTGGCTGAAATTATTGTTAGGGGATGATTTTAATGAGCTTGTAAATAATAAAAACTAAAAATAACATCTTTCAAAGGGATTATAGTATGTTTCTAGATAAAGTTGAACAGCTTGTTATTCCACTAAATCAACAGCAAAAGGAAATTTATCTTGATCATATAAATAGAGAGGATACCTCAGCGTTCAATATAGGTGGTTATGTTGAGATTAAACAGTCTATTAATATAAAGAATCTCGAATGCGCCATAAAACACACTATCCAAGAACACGCTGTACTTCGATGCTTAATAGTTGATAAGTACTCAATGCCGCATCATGTTGATTCGGATGCGCTAAAAGGTACAGTTGAGTTTGCTCATATTGTTCAAGACCATCACTTTGAACTGTCTCATTTAGATCTTTCGGGTGAAGAAGAGGCGGAATCTAAAGCTTTGGCTATTGTTGAACGGATATTCTCTGAGCCATTTAGATTAGCACAGGATGTGCTTTATCGAGTCGGCTTAATTCAGTTGGCTGCAAATCGTTTCTGGCTATACTTTATTTCTCACCATATCATCATTGATGGTGTCGGTTATGCTAACTGGTTTCGAAGTATTTTCGACGCCTACCAGCAATTGGAACTGGGAAATACGCCTAAAGAAAACACGGGAGTACGGTTTCTCGATCTTGCGGCACAACCGTTACCGGAGAATTATAGTCAGCAACTCGCCAAAGCAGCTAAATACTGGAAAGAGTTGCTTCATCACTTGCCGGATGTGCCTTTCCAATGTAGGAAAGAAGGCTTTGGAACTGCTGATTCAAGAAAAAACAGCAGGCTTGTACACTTTATCAAACCTGATAGATATCAGTCATTTTTAACCAAGGCGAGTCAGTGCAATTTACCCATATCGCCACTTTTTATTACAGCTATTGCTTCTCTAGTAAACCGTATCAACCAAAGTGATGGGGTCCTTATCGGGACGCCTTTACATAATCGTACTACATCAGCTCAACGCAATATGGTTGGTTCGTTTATATCGATGCTACCGGTAATGTGCGTGCAAAATGAGCAGATGTCGGTGGCTGAATCAGTGGCAATGACAGCACGTACTATAAAAAGTGGCTACCGTTATCGCTCTTATCCTTCGAGTGCCTTATATAAGGATTTGTCTTTACGTGCTCAAGGTCGTGAACGTCTTTTTGATATTGTTTTTAACTATCAACAGATTGATTTTGATTTCAGTGCTAGTGGCTTGGATACGGAGACTCATTACCTTAGCCATGGACGTGAAGATATTCCTCTCACCATTATATTATGTGATTACGGTGACAAGCAAAGCACTCAGCTTCAACTAGATTATCGTCATGATTATTTCTCGTCACATCAGGCTGAACATTTATTGCAAAGCATTATGACTTTGGTTGAACAAATGGTTGCACAGCCTGAAGCGTTATTAACTTCACTTGATCTGGTGAGTAAAGACGTTGAACAGGCGTTATGGCATCTTAGTCAATCGGCTGTGCCAAGAGAAAAACCTGTCTGTCCGACCATCACATTAGTGCATGAGCAAATTGAGCAATATGCAAAACGGCATCCTGATGCCATTGCTATCGTGGATGGCGAACGACAAATGTCTTACGCCGCATTGAACGATAAAGCCAATCAGTTAGCTAACTATTTAATTGAGCAGGGGGTTCGGCCTGATAGCCGTGTTGCTATTTGCTTGCCGCGTTCGAGCGAGATGGTCGTGGCGATGTTGGCGACGCTGAAAGCCGGAGCTGCTTATGTACCTATGGACCCTGATTATCCCGATGCTCGTTTGCAGTTTATGCTGACCGATGCTGAACCTGTTGTTTGCATAACAGTGTCTTCCATTGCGTATCGATTCGCAGCATGCGAGATCACAACACTATTGCTGGATGATGCTCAGCTTAATGAACATTTGGCTTTGCGTTCTGTGGCAAACATATCTGCAAGCAATATTGGCTTACAGTTGGAACATCTGGCTTATGTGATTTATACCTCCGGCACAACGGGGCAGCCCAAAGGGGTGATGGTTGAACATAAACAGTTGAGTCATTTTATTGCACACATTACAGAGTTTTATAGACTGACTGAACATGATAAGTTTTTGCAGTTTTCTTCGGTCAGCTTCGATATTTCCGTGGAAGAATGTTTCGGCTCCTTATGTAACGGCAGCACTCTGGTGTTACGAGCTGATGATATTCATTACGATTTTGATGCATTTTGGGCATTTTGCCGACATCATGAAATTTCGGTGACCAGTTTACCTACCGCTTTTTGGCATCAACTGGTGAATTACAGTCGTCAACCTATTGATTCGTCACTACGTTTAGTGATCTTAGGCGGCGAAATGGTTAAATCGGTTAGTGCTCGCGAATGGTTCGAGCGTGGTCCTGCTATCGAACTTATCAACACATACGGCCCGACCGAAACAACCGTAACCGCGTCTGCTTACTGCATGACATCCTTGGCTGAGGTCACGGCGATGATCCCCATTGGTAAAGCTAATTATGGCACTCAGCTTTATATATTAGATACGAATTTAAAAAGTGTCCCCTTAGGGTTTCAGGGGGAATTATATATTGGTGGAACAGGTGTAACACGTGGCTATCTTAACCGTGAACAAGATAGCGCGAAGTATTTTGTGGCTAATCCTTTTGGTTCGGGGCGACTTTACCGCACGGGAGATATCGTACGTCAGTTACCCGATGGTAATTTAGAATTTATTGGGCGCAATGATAACCAAGTAAAAATAAACGGTTTTCGTATTGAACCGGAAGAAATCAGCAATCAATTAATGGATTATCCCGGCATTCATGAAGCGGTTGTTTATCCTCGACAGCTTGGCTCTGATGATCGACTGCAATTAATTGCTTACGTTGTTGCTGAAGGAACCATCAATATTAATGCCATTCGTCTGGCGATGAAGAACAAACTGGCTGATTACATGTTGCCTGTTGCCGTTGTGCAGTTAGAAAAATTACCCCTGACACAAAACGGCAAATTAGACTTTAAGCAATTGCCGCTACCACAAAAACAAGATTATAGTCAGCAGGAATTTGTTGCCCCTGAAGGCGAAGCTGAGCGGGTATTAGCACAACTGTGGCAGTCGCTATTAGCTTTAAATAAAGTCAGTCGCCATGACAACTTTTTTGCTCTGGGCGGTCACTCTTTATTAATTATGTCAATGCGAGCAGAGTTGGCTCAACGTGGTTATGAACTGCCTATGCGCACGATTTACCGAACTAACACGCTGGCAGAACTGGCATTACATTTATCTTGTGTCCGTAAGGATGAGGAAACGTTAACCCACCAAGAGGTGGCGGTTAACAAGCTTGCAGAGCATGTTGAACATATTACGCCTGATATGTTGGATATGGTGATTTTGAATGAAAAAGAGATCGCAGTTATTTGCCAACAAGTTGAGGGCGGCGCCAGTAACATACAAGATATTTACCCATTATCGCCGTTGCAGGAAGGCATTTTCTTTCACCATCGAATGAATGAACAGCATGATACTTATATCATTCCCATTCTGATAAAGTTTACTAATGAGCAAAAGCTGACCGCATTTCTACATACGCTTGATAAGATAGTGGCGCGTCATGATATTTTCCGCACCTCTATTCATTGGCATGATTTAACCACGCCAGTTCAGGTTGTTCATCGAACCGCTGCTGTTCCTTTACAATGGCAAGCTGTTGCTCCAGGTTTCTCAGCATTGGAAACGTTGGCGGAATTATCTGCTATTGAACACCACCATATGAAGCTGGATCGTGCGCCTATGATGCAAGCGATTGCGGCCAAAGATACGAAGACCGATGCGTGTTTTCTACTATTAAAGCAACATCATTTATTAAGTGATCATATTTCTGTCTTATTGCAAATTGCAGAAATGCACGCTTTGCTTGAAGATCCAAATGTATTATTGCCCACCCCGGTTCAATATCGTGAGTTTGTTGCTTATTCGTTAAGCGCTAATCAATCCAATAGCGGTGTTGATTACTTTAAAGCTAAACTGTCTGATGTTGCTGAAACCACCGCGCCTTTCGGGTTATTAGATGTTTATAACGACGGATTGAAAATAGAGACTGTCAGAGAATTGGTCGGTCCGCGTTTAGCGCAACAGATTATTGGCCTGTCTATTCAACACCGTATCAGCGCTGCGAATATTTTTTATTTGGCTTGGGCGTTGGTGGTTGCCAAATGCAGCGGTAAATCCGATGTTGTTTTTGGCTCCATGATGTCAGGACGACAGCAAGCTATTCGTGGTAGTGATCGTATTCTGGGCATGTTGATCAATTTGTTGCCTATACGCATCAATTTGGCGGATTTGTCGGTAAGCGAAGCATTAAAGCAGATTCATGATGAGCTCATTGAATTAGCTGACTATGAGCATTTTCCGCTTTCCGAGGCGTTGCGTTACAGCGCTTTGCCGGGTGGCACGCCCTTGTTTACCAGTTTGTTGAATTTCAGTCATAAAAGCGAATTAGCTGTTGCCAACCAAAGCCATCATTTTGAAATGATAGACACTAAAGAGTATACCAACTATCCGTTAGAAATGGGTGTTGAGCAACTCGATGATGATTTCATAATACAAGTTCATGTTGAGTCACAAGTCGGGGCGAATAATGTTCTGACGTATATAAGAACAGCATTGGAAGCGATTATTCATGCACTTGGTCAAGCTCCGCAAACACCATTGTTGACATTATCCATAACGCCTATTCGCGAACAGCAGCGGATTATTAATGAATTTAATAGTCCTGTCGTTGCTTATGATAAAACAGTGGCGATTCATCAACGCTTTGAACATCAGGTAGTAAAAACACCGGCGGCCATTGCGGCTGTATGTAATACAAATCGCATCACTTATGCTGAACTTAATCAGCGTGCTAATCAGCTAGCTCACTACTTGATAGCACAAGGCGTGGTACGCAATCATATTGTTGCTATCTATGCAGAACGTTCCATTGAGTTTGTCATTGCCATGCTTGGCATTATGAAAGCCGGCGCTGCTTACGTTCCTTTGGACCCCACTAATCCTCCTGAGCGTTTGTCGTATATGTTGGCTGACTCTGGGGTTAATGTGGTTTTAACGCAAAGCCATTTAAATGGGTTAACCTTCAATGGTCAGAAACGTTTTTGGTTGGATGTTGACTGGCCCTCATTGGATCATTACCCAAATACTCACCCGGAGATCGAGTGTTATCCTGATGATCTGGCTTATATGATTTATACTTCCGGTTCTACTGGCAAACCTAAAGGTGCGTTGGTGCACCATGCCGGGGCTTTGAATCATATTGATGCTGAATTTGATGTTCTCGGTTTTATGGGGAGTGATAACCAACTGTTATCACGTAACTTTCTACAAAGTGCAGCTTCTTCTTCCGATGTATCTGTGTGGCAATTTCTGGCGTCTTTGTTAAGTGGGGGCAAAACAGTCATTCTGCCTGATGCGATGGATTTGCCTGAATATGTTCGTGTGTTGCAAGACGAACAAATTCATCTGATTCAAACCGCTCCGTCCGTGTTGAAAATATTGTTAGAACACTTGCTTAGTCAGGGTGAGGCAGCAACGCCGTTGCCGGATCTGAAATGGTTAATGATTATTGCTGAACCTTGTCCTGTGCCTTTGGTTAATCGCTGGTTGCAATATTACCCTGAGATTCCGGTGATGAATGGTTACGGGCCTAGCGAAGCATCGGACGATATTACCTATTTTATTATTAACAAACCGCTAGAAGAGCGGGTTAAAAATATTCCTATAGGCAAGCCGTTGCCAAACCTGACCATGTATGTTCTGGATCAACATATGCAAATTCTGCCGACTCATGTTATTGGCGAATTATGTGTGTCCGGTGTTGGTGTGGGCAAAGGTTATTGGAATAAACCTGAAAAAACGGCAGAAAGTTTTAAAGATAATCCCTTCCACACCATGAACGGGCATGGGGCCCGGCTTTATCGCACCGGCGATTTAGGTTATTGGAACGCCAATGGCAATCTCGAACTCATCGGGCGTATTGATAATCAAGTAAAAGTTCGCGGTTTTCGTGTTGAACTGGGGGAAGTTGAGTCGGCTTTGGTGAAGTTACCCCAAGTGGCGGAAGCTGCGGTACTCGTTCATAAAGACAGAACGGGTGAAAATTGCCTGGTTGCTTATCTCGTATTAACTGCAAATGTTGCTCAGGTTGAGCAGATTATTAATAACATTAAGCAGGGATTAAGCCATCACTTACCGGATTATATGATCCCCGGCTACTATGAGATTCTGGATAAGATGCCATTGAATGCGGCGGATAAAATTAATCGCCATGCATTGCCGAAGCCTTGTTTAGTGAATCATCACGTTGAGTGGGTTGAACCTGCCAACAAGATCGAGCGAGCATTAGCCGGTATTTGGCAATCAGTACTCAATGTTAACCGGGTCAGTCGAAACGACAATTTTTTCTACCTCGGCGGCCACTCTTTATTGGTTATTCGGGTCATTTCAAAAATACGTGCAGAACTTGGACGGGAAATTGCCGTTAAAGCTATTTTTGATCATCCAACGCTTGCCGAGCTTGCGGTTATGCTTGAACAGCGGGCGGTGACGACAGTGGATTCGATTCCCAAACAGCCACGAACTGGTGAGTTACTGCCTCTGTCATTTGCGCAAGAACGCTTGTGGATTCTTAGCCAAATTGATCAAAGTAGTGCGGAATACAATATGCCGATTGCATTTGCTGTTGAGGGCGAATTTGATGTTGGCGTAGCTGAACTCGCACTTAATCAAATCATCGAGCGTCATGAAATATTACGTACGGTCTACATTAAGAAAGATGGCAAACCGTTCCAGAAAATTTTATCTGGGAGAAATCTGACGCTTAATTATATTGATTTAACCTGTATGCCTAAGGAGCAACAAAGTCAGCATGTAGCTGAATTAATGGAAAAAGACGCTAAACAAATTTTTGATCTAAGCCGTGATTTAATGATTCGAGCCACCTTTATTCAACGTCAAGTCAATAATGGCGTATTGCTATTTAATGCTCATCATATTGCGTCTGACGGCTGGTCTGAAGATATTCTTACCCATGAGTTTATTGCTTATTATGATGCTTTACGCAATGGGAATAATGTCGACATAAAGGAACTTGATATTCAATATGCTGATTTTGCAGTTTGGCAACGTGACAGGTTGCAAAGTGAGTATTTAGCGTCGCAGATCAGCTATTGGAAGCGGCAGTTGGATGAGATACCACCCGTACACGGTTTACCGCTGGACAGGCCGAGGCCGAAGGTGAGACAACATCAAGGTGCCGTGGTGACAGGCTCATTGCTGGAGGAGACGACGCAAGCACTTGTCAGTTTGGCCAGACAGCATCAACTGACTCCGTTCATGCTGTTCCATGCTGCATTGGCATTATTACTATCTCGTCACAGCAACAGCCATGACATTGTGATAGGTACGCCGGTGGCGAACCGTTTGCAGGCAGAGCTGGAAACGCTGATTGGCTTCTTTGTCAACACCTTGATATTACGCGTGGATACTCGGCACGCGATGCTTAGTGATTACCTTTCTCATGTCAAACAGGTGCATCTGGATGCTCAGGCCAATCAAGACGTGCCGTTTGAACAACTGGTTGAACAGTTACAAGTAACAAGGAGTACAGCATATACGCCATTGTTCCAAATCATGTTGACGACCGATACAGATTATGGACTGACTAGTGACGTTGGCGAGGTGACTTTCAGCCTGCCGGGAATGAAGCTGAATTCAATAGCTCCGAACCATATCCAAACCAAGTTTGATCTCAATATTGACTTGAGTATTAGTGAACATAGATTGCATTTGCACTGGGTCTATGACACCAGCGTGTTCAGTCATGAACATATTGAGCAGCTCAATGATCACCTGTCACGTTTACTGGTAGGGCTGGCCGAAGCGACGAAGGCCGATGACGATACACGGGTTTCGCTTGCCAGTTTGCCGATGCTGTCAAATGTGGAGATCGAGTACCTGCGGCATACTCTCAATGATACTTATGTAGAATATCCAAAGAACCAATGTATCCATGAGCTGTTTGAACAACAGGCCGAAGAAAACCCCGATAACATTGCGCTGGAGTGCGGTGATCGCCAATTGACTTACAGGCAGCTCAATGAAAAATCCAACCAGTTGGCGCACTATCTGTTGGAACACCACGCTATTGAACCGGATACGCTAGTCGGTTTATGCGTGGCGCGTTCACTGGAGATGGTAATTGGCATTTTGGCGATCCTCAAGGCGGGGGGAGCTTATGTGCCGCTGGACCCAAGATATCCTCAGGAACGTTTGGGTTACATGTTGGAAGATGCTCAGCTTGAGGTGGTGCTGATCCAATCACATCTGGAGCAGGTACTATCAGGCTTCAATGGTCATCGGGTGATATTAGATAACCTTGGCTGTGCGAATGGTCAAATCAGCACGGCATACCGCCACTACCCTACCACTAATCTGGATAAGCATTCATTGGCGTTGACTGCCGGTCATCTGGCCTATGTAATTTACACCTCAGGATCAACGGGTAAACCTAAAGGGGTGATGATTGAGCATAGTAATACAATTGCCATGCTCAGTTGGGCTTGTTCGCAATATACCAAGGAGGACATTGCTTGTGTTCTCATGTCAACGTCTCTGAACTTTGATTTATCAATATTTGAACTGTTTTTACCTTTAGTCTCGGGTACACGGGCGTGTATTGTTGAGGACATTCTGGTTCTACATCAAGGCATTGACCGCAAGGTGACTCTGATAAATACAGTACCTTCGGCAATGAACTCTCTGGTTGAACAAAATGCGATACCGAAGGGGACTCGGGTTATTAATTTGGCCGGCGAGGCGTTATCTGCAAATTTGGTCAATGCAATATATGAGAAAAATCAAGGTGTAACAGTTTATAACTTATATGGACCGTCAGAGGATACGACATATTCTACTTGGGCGAAATTGGATTCTCCCGTGCACACCACACCGGCTATTGGCAGGATTATTAGCAATAGTCAGGCTTATATTTTGGATAAAGAGCAGCAACTTGTGCCTTACGGCTCTACGGGGGAGCTTTATATCGGCGGCGCGGGCTTAGCCCGTGGTTATCTCAATCGTCCTGAACTCACGAAGGAACGCTTCGTTGCCAACCCATTGCATGATCTGACCAATATCAATAGTAGTGAGCGTTTGTATAGAACCGGCGATTTGGTGCGCTACCTGTCAGACGGTAATTTGGAGTTCGTTGGTCGTATTGATGATCAGGTGAAAATCCGTGGTTTCAGAATAGAGTTGGGTGAGATTGAGTATCAACTCAATCAGCAGGCCGGAGTGAACTCGTCTCTGGTGCTGGTCAAGACAACTTTGACAGGCGACAAACAACTGGTTGCCTATATCAAACAGGTATCGGATAAGCTGACGAATGAGAGGGAGCGTGCAGAGGAATGGCAGCAGGCTCAAACTCAGTTTATTCAGGGTATCAAATCTGCATTAGCCAAATCCTTGCCAGACTACATGATACCGTCAGTCATGGTGGTGGTTGAAGAATGGCCGTTGACGCCTAATGGCAAGATTGACCGTAAGAGGCTGCCTGAACTCAATACAGAGCATGATAAAAGCGATAATTTTATTGAACCGGTTGGTGAAACGGAAATCTCTTTGGCGGCAATTTGGCAAAGGGTACTGAATGTCAAACAAATATCGCGTAACGATAACTTTTTTGAACTAGGCGGTCACTCATTATTGGCAATCAAATTAGTCACGGAAATCAATGCTGCATTTGTCATTGAGCTTGGTGCTATGCAGGTTTTCCAGACACCTCTCTTGCATGAGCTTGCAGAATTAATCTGCAACCAGCAATTACAAGGACAAATCCAAAGTGAGCTTGAAACGGCAGGTGAAGAGGGGTGGTTATGATGGACATGTTTAAATTAGTTAAAGATGCTTATGAGCAGGGTGTATTGCTATTCAGTAAAGAGGGTAAGTTAGGGTTTAAGCTAAAAGGGGCTGACTTCCCTGATGAACTAAAAGCCAGGATTAAAGCACACAAAGCTGAGCTGATTGATTTTCTCGATAAAGGCAGAGTGGATATCCCTGGTAATGAAATGGTGATTGAACCGGCTCTTCGAACCCAAGAGTTGCCACTAAGTTCTTCACAGCAACGGATCTGGTTTATCGAGCAGTTTGGCGGTGGGAGTACCGCCTACAACATGGTGTCAGCCTATACGGTAAGTGGTGAATTTGAATTGGCGGCGGCGAATCTGGCCTTGCAAACCATCATAGATCGACACGAAGTGCTGCGTACTGTTTACCACAGCGATGAAAATGGAACCTGGCAGGTTATCAAGCCGGAGTGGTCATTCGAGATAGCCCAATCAGATATCCATGATATAGGCGAAGCCGGGCAAGAGGCGTGGGTTGAGCAGGCCATTCAGGATGAAATGACCTACCGATTTGATTTGGCTCAGGATGTGATGGTGCGTTGTCGCTATATCAGCACTTCGATGAAGCAGGGCGTACTGTTATTTAACATGCATCATATTGCTTCCGATGGTTGGTCGATGGGGATATTGGTTAAAGAGTTTGTGAGCTTGTATCAGGCTTATCGCCAAGGTCGGGCTAACCCGTTTAACCCGTTACCGGCGCTGGAGATTCAGTATGCCGATTATGCGGTCTGGCAGCGCAGCCCGGAGAGAGAAGCTCAGTTAGCGGCAGGGTTAGCATATTGGCAGCAACAGTTGTCGGATTTACCCCCAGTACACGGGATGCCTCTGGATTACGCGCGACCAACCCATCAAACCAGTCATGGCGGCAGTTATGAATTTAGCCTGAACAACGCGGTTAGCAGAGGGTTGCAGCAACTGGCGCTGGCGCAGGGTTGCACTCTTTTTATGGTATTGCATGCGGCGTTTACGGTACTGCTCGGTCGCCACGGCGGGCAACGGGATATTGTGGTAGGAACCCCAGTAGCTAACCGTTTGCAGATATCATTAACGCCGTTGATAGGCTGCTTTATGAATACGCTGGTGTTGCGCAGCGAGTGTGATCTCGAACAATCATTCATCGATTACCTAGGCTCGGTCCGGGAGATAAACCTGACTGCCCAGCGGCATCAAAATGTCCCATTTGAGTTATTAGTGGAGCGATTGCAGCCGGAACGCAGCACCAGTTATTCACCGTTATTCCAAATCATGTTTTCTATGAATACGAATGACCGTGTGGCATTGCAACTGGAAGGGGTAAGTTTGCAGCCGCGGCCAGAACAGACCCGCAATGCGATGTATGAATTGACGTTAGAGGCCCAGCAAACAGAGGAAGGTCTGACTTTTAGTTTCGAGTACAACACGGATTTGTTTGCAGAGGAGACAATAAAGCGGCTGGCGGCGCGTTTTACGACTTTGCTGATGGGCATAGTGGCCTCTCCGACCGAAAAGCTTGGTGATTTGGCGCTGTTGCCGCCGGAAGAGCAGGATTATCTGCTGCACAATTTGAACCAGACCGCAGCAGAGTATGACCGTAGCCAATGCATTCATGAGCGGATAGAAGCATTTGCTGAACGAACGCCGGATGCCATTGCGCTGATCTTTGGCAACCAACAGTTGACTTATGCTCAACTCAATGCTCGCGCTAATCAGTTAGCGCATCAATTAAGAGCTCAGGGCGTTTCAACGGGTGGACGAGTTGCGGTGTTGTTGCACAGAGGCATCGACATGGTTACCGCACTATTGGCAGTGATGAAAGCAGGCGCTGCGTATGTTCCGGTTGATCCCAGCTTTCCTGCCGACAGAGTGCGGTATATGCTGAGCGATGCGGAGCCACAATGTATTATAAGCAACCGCGAATGTGCACCTCGATTAGTCGGTTTTGCGGAACTCACCTGCTTACTGGATCACCTTGATCTTAGCCAATCACCCACCACAAATATTCCTAAACAGTCGATCAGTTTAGCCGCATCTGCTCTGGCCTACGTGATTTACACCTCGGGTTCTACGGGCAAGCCCAAAGGTGTTATGGTCAGCCACTCTGCGGTTAATAACTTCTTGATCTCAATGCAAGATAACTTGCAGTGTGTGGCACAGGACAATATTTTAGCCATCACGACGATTTCCTTTGATATTGCAGTGTTAGAGCTCTATCTGCCTTGGCTGTCTGGTGCCGCTTGTGTAGTGGCGGCGCAGCAGGATGTGACTGATCCCGCCAGGCTGATTGCGCTACTCGAACAACATAACATTTCGTTGTTACAAGCCACGCCAACAACGTGGAATATGTTGCTTGAATCGGGCTGGCAGGGGCGCTCGTCGTTAAAAATGATCAGTGGTGGCGAGGCTTTGCCATTAGCGACAGCAACGGCATTATTGAGCAAAGGCAACGCGCTCTGGAATATGTACGGACCGACGGAAACCACGGTTTGGTCAACCATTGAGAAACTGGACGCACAACGGCTTGAGCAGCAACTTGTTACTATCGGGTTACCGTTAAACAACACCACGATTTATTTACTTGATGAACAATTAAAGCCGGTGCCTTTTGGGGCGGTGGGAGAGTTATACATCGGCGGTGATGGGCTTGCTGAAGGCTATTTTAAACGAGCAGATCTGACTGCTGAGCGATTCATTAACCTGACATTCTCTGACGGTTTAACCGCTAAGGTTTATAAAACGGGTGATCTTGCCCGTTACACTACCGAGGGTTCACTTGTCTATCTGGGCAGAAATGATTACCAAGTGAAATTACGGGGCCATCGAATTGAACTTGGCGAAATTGAACAGGTTATTAACCTGTTTCCACAAATAACCCGTTCTGTTGTGGTTGCGCTAAACGATCAGCAAACACAACAGTATCTCGTGGGTTATGTGGTCGCCGAGCAACAAATTGATATTGATGCGCTACGTCAACATCTTGAACAGAAATTGCCAGCCTATATGTTGCCTAGGGCAATTATTCAGCTCGAAACATTGCCACTGACGTTAAATAACAAGATTGATCGCAAAGCGCTTCCGGCACCGCAAGACAGTGATATCGCGATTAAAGCCAGTACGCCACCTATCGGCGAGACAGAAGAAGCACTGGCAGCTATTTGGTGCGAAATGCTCGGTATTGAGCAAATAGGCCGGGATGACAACTTTTTTATGGCTGGAGGCCACTCATTAATTGCGACTAAGGTGATCACAAAGGTTAATGAGCAGTGTCAATGCCATTTACAGGTAAGAGATATCTTTGAGGCTGCAACAGTGGCTTTACTTGCAGAAAGAGTGCCTTATGCAGCGTCGGATAAGCGTTATCTGACGATTCCTATTATTGAACGCAAGACAAATTTATTACCGCAATCTTATGCTCAACAGCGGATCTGGTTTATTGAGCAGTTTGGCGGTGATAGCACCGCCTACAACATGGTGTCAACCTATACGGTAAGCGGTCAATTTGAACTGGCGGCCGCGAATCGGGCTCTGCAAACCATCATAGATCGGCACGAAGTGCTGCGTACTGTTTACCACAGCGATGAAAATGGAACCTGGCAGATTATCAAGCCGGAGTGGTCGTTTGGGATAGCTCAATCGGATATCAGTGATATAGGCAAAGCTGAGCAAGACGCACGGATTGAACAGGCCATTCAGCATGAAATGACCTACCGATTTGATTTGGCACAGGATGTGATGGTGCGTTGTCACTACATCATCACCTCGATGGAGCAAGGTGTGCTGTTATTTAACATGCATCATATCGCTTCTGATGGCTGGTCAATGGGGGTATTGGTTAAGGAATTTACGAGTTTGTACCGGGCTTATCGTCAAGGCCGAACTAACCCGTTACCGGCGCTGGAGATACAGTATGCCGATTATGCGGTCTGGCAACACAGTGCAGAAGGAGAATCTCAGTTAGCGGCAGGGTTAGAATATTGGCAGCAACAGTTGTCGGATTTACCCCCGGTACACGGAATGCCTCTGGATTACGCGCGACCAGCCAACCAAACCAGTCATGGCCGCAGTTATGAATTTAGTCTGGACAATGAGGTTAGCAAAGGGTTGCAGCAACTGGCGCTGACACAAGGGTGCACTCTTTTTATGGTGTTGCACGCGGCGTTTACGGTACTGCTCGGTCGTCACAGCGGGCAACGAGATATTGTGGTGGGAACCCCGATAGCTAACCGTTTGCAGACATCATTAACGCCGTTGATAGGCTGTTTTATCAATACGCTGGTATTGCGCAGCGAATGTGAGCTGGAGCGATCGTTTATCGATTACCTGAGATCGGTCCGGGAGATAAACCTGTCTGCCCAGCGGCATCAAAATGTCCCGTTTGAGTTATTAGTGGAGCGGTTGCAGCCGGAACGTAGCACCAGTTATTCACCGTTGTTCCAAATCATGTTTTCTATGAATACGAATGACAGTGTGGCGCTGCAATTGGAAGAGGTCAGTTTGTGTCCGAGGCCGGAGCAGACCCGCAATGCGATGTATGAGTTGACACTGGATGCTAGCCAGACAGAGGAAGGTCTGACTTTTAATTTCGAGTACAACACGGATTTGTTTGCAGAAGAGACAATAAAGCGGCTGGTGGTACGTTTTACGACCTTGTTGATGAGCATAGTGGCTTCTCCATCCGAAAAGCTTGGCAATTTGGATCTGTTGCCACCGGAAGAGCAGGATTACCTGCTGCATCGTTTGAACCAGACAGCAGTGGAGTATGACCGTAGCCAATGTATCCATGAGCGGATAGAAGCGTTTGCTGAACAAACGCCGGATGCCATTGCGTTGGTCTTTGGTGAACAACAGTTGACTTATGCACAACTTAATGCCAGAGCCAATCAGTTGGCACATTATTTGGTTGTTCAGGGCGCCAAACCGGATTCAATGATTGCGATATGTATTGAGCGAAGTATTGAGATGATTGTGTCGGTACTTGCCATCTTGAAATCGGGTAGTGCTTATTTACCGCTCGATCCTGCCTATCCGCAAGAAAGGCTTGCTTATATTATTGATGATGCACAGCCTTTGATGGTGATAACCAACAGCCATAACCAGAAATTATTGCCTGAAAACAGTCCATTTAGCATTGATGTGACGACAACCTCGTTTGCCGGGCTTTCAACCGATAATATTCCCGCCACTGAATTAAGTTTGTGTTCTACCCACTTGGCCTATGTTCTCTATACCTCAGGTTCTACGGGCATGCCGAAAGGTGTGATGATTGAACATCAGGCATTGGTGAATCTGGTGGTGGGGCTTGCGGATGCCTATCTTTATTCAAAGCAGGATCGGGTACTGCAATTTGCCGCCCTCAGTTTTGATATGTCTATCGAAGAGATATTTGGCGCCCTTGGTAATGGCAGTACTTTAGTCTTACGTGGCGAAGATTGGTTGATGGATGTCGCCACTTTCTGGCAAAGATGCCGGGAATACCAGATCAGCGCGGTGAATTTGCCAACCACGTTCTGGCACGAAGTAGTCAGTGAAGAGACGGTATTGGTCCCTGAGCATATTCGCCAAATCAGTGTCGGAGGCGAGCAGATTAAGCCGGATAAAGTGGTTGCATGGTACCGGCGACCGGGGCATTTACCCCGTTTAGTCAATGCCTATGGGCCAACGGAATACACGGTCAATACTTGCATTGCCTACGATTTTCAGGGAGACACCCTCAGTATTGGGCGGCCAATTCAAAATACGGCCATCTTCTTGTTGGACAAAAACCAACAGCTTGTGCCTTTTGGCGCTGTTGGGGAAATTTGTGTCGCGGGTGACGGCGTTGCGCGGGGCTATATCAACAAAGAGCAATTAACCCGTGAACGATTTATGGATAATCCTTTTACAAGCCGCTATCCAAAGCTCTATCGAACCGGCGACTTGGGACGTTACTCACTGGCCGGGGATATTCAATATTATGGGCGTGATGACCATCAGGTTAAGATCCGTGGATTCCGTATTGAGTTAGGGGAGATAGAAACAAGGTTGCGCAGCTTGCCGACAATTCGCGATGCGGTTGTCATTGCTCGGGAGGATGAACCGGCTCACAAGTATCTGGCGGCCTATATCACCCTTGATGGTCAGCAGAAAATTGCTGAGATCCGACACCTATTAAGTCAGCAATTACCGAGCTATATGGTCCCCGCCGCTTTTGTGGTGCTAGAGGAAATACCGCTTACCGCCAACCGTAAAGTGGATCGTAAAGCGCTCCCTAAACCAGATTTTGTTGCTCAGGGAGAAATTGAATATATCGCGCCGGCCACTGAACAGGAGACACTGCTAGCTGAAATTTGGCGAACACTGTTTGGATTGGTGCAAGTCAGTGCTGTTGCCAACTTCTTTGAGTTGGGTGGACACTCGTTGTTGAGCATGAAGATGCTATCCCATCTTAAAAAGCAGGGTTATCGATTGGATATTCGAGCCTTATTTGAATACCCGAAATTGCGGGATATGGCGAAACAACTACAGGCAATTGAGCAGGAATCACCGCTGTTAACAGCCCATGAAGCACTGGAAAGTAGGGTTTCCCTGTCAGAAACTGAGCGGGCCTTGATCGCATCTCAGTCGCCGGGAGGTGAGCAAAATATTGTTGGCATTTATCCTTTGGCGCCATTACAGGAAGGGATCTTGTTCCATCACATGATGTGTGAGCAATCTGACCTTTATGTGACGCCGATGCTGTATTCATTTCCGTCAAACACCGCGATGGAAAGCTTTATTGGCGCATTGGATAAAATAGTACAGCGGCATGATGCGCTGCGAACCGGAATTTTTTGGAAAGGCATTGATGAACCGGTGCAGGTTATCTACAAAGAGGCACCATTGCCGGTGGTTGACATCGATTTGAGGGATGATGTTGATATCCAGCAGCAGTTAGCGCAGTTTATGGAACCATCACAACAATGGATGGATGTTACTCAGGCACCGTTGGTCAGAGTAACCCGGTTTATCGACCGCCAGCAAAAACAGCGCTATGTCATGGTGCAGGAGCATCACCTGATAAGTGATCATGTGTCATTGGAGATTATTCAAGAAGAGTTGCTGGCTATCTTGGCAGGTGATGAAAAATCACTGCCGGCAGCGTTGAGTTATCGGGAGTTTGTCCTAAACGCTATCAGCCAAACCGACACGAAAGCGGCGCGGCAGTTTTTTACCGAGCAGTTGGCTGGGGTTGATGAAATCACGGCACCCTTTGGGATCACAAGTGGAATGGTTGACAATAACTTATTCACTGAAATCCAAGTTGGCTTGCCTGCGGATTTATCCGCACAGATTCGTCGGTCTTCTTCTGCCTGGCGGATAAGCCCAGCGCTTATTTTTCACATGGCATGGGCATTGGTTCTGGCAAAAACCAGCGGCACTAAAGATGTCATATTCGGTACTGTATTATCTGGTCGCTTGCAAGGGGTTGATCATGTTGAGCGAGTCGTTGGTTTATTCGTCAATACCTTGCCGCTGCGTGTTGATTTGAGTCAGTTGAGCGTTGATCAGTTAATGCAGGAAATGCAACAGAAACTGGTTAGCTTGCTACAATTCGAGCAAGTACCGACTGCGATTGCTGAACAGTGTAGCAAATTGGCCGGTTCTAGCCGTTTATTCGACAGTATCTTGAATTACCGTCACTCCGAAGTGAGTGGCGAGACAAGTGAGCTTAACCAGCTTTGGCAAAAAACCGGCATTGAGTTAGTTAATGTAAAAGAACGTACCAATTACCCGATTACCCTATCCATTGACGATTTTGGTGATGATTTTTCTGTTGCAGCCCAAATTGACAGTCGATTTGATGCTGAACGCTTGGTGGTGTATCTCATCAATGCTAGCAGGCAACTTGTTGCTGCTTTACAAAGTCAGGAACAGGTTGCCGCACTGTCACTCGACATCCTTGATGCTGAGGAACGAGCGTTCCTGCTGCATTCGTTAAATCAAACGGTATTACCGTATGACAACTCACTCACTCTGATTGATAGATTCGAAGCCCAAGTTAAGGCGACTCCCGATGAGATTGCGTTGAATTTTAATGGCGAGACGATGACGTACTGTGAGTTAAATCAACGAACCAATCAACTCGCGCAGTCTCTCCTGAACCGGGGGGCGAAAGTGAATACTCCCGTCGTGATGTTTATTGAACGCTCCTTCGAGATGGTCATCACTGTTATCGCCATCTTAAAAACGGGCGCCGGTTATGTGCCACTGGATACCTCATTACCGACAGAACGCTTAAACATCATTCTTAGTGATCTGTCTGACGAGATCTTAGTCACGACGTGCGCCTTGAATGATAGGATTGCGGTAAAACGCCAGAAAATGGTGTTATTGGATGACCCTTGCACAGCAGAGATACTGGACAAACAGCCAATCAGTAATTTGGCTATCGAATCCTCTTTGGATGACCTCGGTTATGTGCTCTATACCTCAGGTTCAACGGGTAAGCCTAAGGCGATTGAAATGCCACAGCGGGCGCTGAGCAATTTATTACAAGGTATTAGCCAGCTTGAACCCGCGCTTGCGGGGCCGAACCGTTGGTTACAATTCTCATCAATCGGTTTTGATCTCAGTTTTGAAGACATATTCATGCCGCTGTTGTCCGGGGGATCAGTACAGCTTATTGATAAATCGACTCAGTTGGATATTAGGCTGCTCGCGAAGCAAATCCAGCAGGCGCAACTTCAAGTTCTGAACTTACCTTATGTGGTATTGCAGAATTTGGCTGAATATAGCGGTGTCAATGGGCTACAGTTCCCTGAATTAAAGGTGATTGTTTCGAGCGCTGAAAGGCTCAAAATCACGGCGGCCATCAGACAATTTTTCACGACACATCGTCACTGTACGTTAGTGAACCACTATGGCCCGGCAGAGACTCATGTCGTAACGTCTAAGACATTACAGGGAGAACCTGCTTCATGGCCTGATTTGCCGACGATTGGCCGATCATTGCCTAACGTGGCTGGTTATATTTTGGATGAGTATTTGCAGCCTGTCCCGATGGGCGCCATCGGCGAACTGTATTTGGCAGGGGACTGTTTATCAAGAGGCTATTATCAGCAGCCCCAGCTTACCGCAGAGCGTTATCTTGATTGCGATTGGGTTTTTGGGAAACGAGTGTATCGAACCGGGGACTTAGCCAGCTTTCATCAAAACGGTGAAATCAACTACTTTGGCCGCAACGACCATCTGGTCAAGATCCGTGGGTTCAGAATTGAACTCGGTGATATCGAAGCCCAATTGAGTAAGTTCGATGGAATAACCGGAACCGTAGTCATTGCTATTGATACAGAAGCCGGTGATAAGCAGCTTATCGCTTATTTTATCGCGGCTAACCCATTGGATTTATCCGAAATTAAAACCTATTTATCGGCTAGCTTACCTGATTACATGTTGCCATCTGCGTATGTGCAGATGGCGGCTTTTCCGCTGAATACCAATGGCAAAGTGGATCGCAGCCGCCTTCCACAACCTGGAGCAGATAACTTTGTAAAAGCCAGATACATCGCGCCAGTGACTGAACTGGAACAAAGCGTTGCGAAAATTTGGCAGGGGTTGTTGCAGCAAGACAGGGTAAGCATGGCCGACAGCTTTTTTGATTTAGGTGGTCATTCCTTATTAGCTATGAAGCTAATTTCTCGCATTGAACAGGCATTTTCCGTTGGCGTACCGATTGCGATCGTGTTTGAGAGATCAAGATTAGAACAGTTATGTGATTGGCTTGAAAAAGAAATGGTTATTCAACGTAACAAGTCAATTGGGGCTGTAGTGGAAGAATATGAGGTAACCGAGTGGTGATTATGAACCTAAAAGGCTTTATTGATAGATTGTCCGAGCAGGAAGTTCGTCTTTTTGTTGAAAATGGGACGCTAAAATCTCAGTCTGCTCCGGGTGCCATCACACCTGAACAGGGAAAATTTATTAAACAAAACAAACAAGCCATTATTGATTTTCTCTCTTATGCAGAAGTCGGGGGGCAACAGAAGTTTTCGTTATTACAACGTCGGCACCTTACCAAGGCTCCGTTATCCTTTGCACAGCGCCGTTTTTGGCTGGTCGAACAGGTTTCTACTATTATTGAACGTCAGTATAAGATTTCAACCGCGTTCAATTTATATGGTCAATTTTCCTTGGCAGCCGCAAGCCAGGCGATAGATGCCATTCTTAAGCGACATGAAATTTTACGAACGGTTTATCAGGAATCACAGGGCATGCTCGAACAAGTCGTGTTGAGCGACTATGTTTTCCAGATAGACAAAGACACCCTTGCCGATGATGTTGACCAACAGCAACACATAGAGGATTGGCTGGAGGGACAGAAACAGAGAATATTTGATTTAAGTAGGGATTTACCGCTAAGAGTGGCTTATCTGGCATCTGATCTAAAATCAGATACATCTGATAAGCCGTTGGCCGGCGTATTGTTTTTTGATTTGCACCATATTGCTGCTGATGGTTGGTCTTTGGCGATATTAGTTGATGAATTTACCCTTCTTTATCAGCAAATTGTTCATGGTAAACCGGCTTTGTTGACTGAGCTTGAACTGCAATACTCGGACTATGCCTACTGGCAGAATCAAGCTGAAACTCAGCAAATGTTTGACGAGCAGTTGCAATATTGGCAACAACAGTTAGCTGACTTGCCATTGGTTCATGAATTGCCGTTGGATTATGCTCGCCCTCAAAAATTGGATATGCGTAGCGCAATACACACGCAAAAGATACCCATGGAGATGGTGAGTAAACTTAAGCGATTAGCTGTGGATTCAAATGCCACGTTATTCATGCTGTTGCATACCGCTTTTGCGGTGATGCTGGCTCGCTACAGTGATAACCCGGATGTGGTTATTGGGACACCTATTACAAGTCGACCGGTACAGAAGCTGGAGTCGCTAATTGGCTGTTTCCTCAATACGCTCGTATTGCGTTTGGATTGTACATCGACGCTGACATTCAATGAGTTGTTGAAGAGTGCAAGGCAGGTGCACCTTGATGCACAGAGCAATCAAGCCATTCCATTCGAATTATTGGTTGAGAAGTTGTTAGCTGGACAAAGCACTGCGTTTACTCCCTTATTCCAAGTGCTTTTCTCAATGCAAAATTATGAATCTCAACAGCTAGAACTTGCTAATGTTGAATTTGAAGAGGTTATGGAGCAAAGGGGACAAACGCAGTTTGATTTGACCTTAACCGCAGCAGAAGATAAGGACGAACTGTCACTGATTTTTGAGTTTAATCAAGGGCTCTTTAATTCAGACACCATCGCCCGTTTTGCCGAAAATATGCAGTTGTTGTTAGCGCACATTGTGGTCAATGGTGATAGGCCAATTAATCAATTGGTGATCGTCAGTAAGCAGGAACAAGCTGTGTTGGACAAATCTCATCAATCAGCTTGGCAACTGCCTGAGGAGCAACCTTTTGTGCATCGGCTTATTCAACAGCGGGCGGCTGAATATCCTGAGCGAGTGGCAATTCGCTATCAGGATCAAAGCCTCAGTTTTGCTGAACTTGATGCAAGGGCTAATCAGATCGCCCAATTATTATTGACTAAAGGTGCCGACAACAACCCGTTGGTTGCGATTTTGATGGCGCCTGGCATTGACTTTGTTGTCAGCATGCTAGCGATATTGAAAGCAGGGTGTGCTTATTTGCCATTGGACTCCACTTATTCTGTGGCGCGGTTAAATTTTATCTTGGCTGACAGCAATGTTGATTTGGTTATCGTCGATAACGAGAGTATCGATAAGGTCGATTTACCAACGAGTCGCGTTTGCACTATCTTGCTTGATGATACTGAAATTGCTGCCCAGCCCCGTACTGAACCGATGTTGACCTCAAGTGTGACAGCGGAGTCCCTCGCCTATGTCATTTATACCTCGGGTTCGACGGGTAATCCTAAAGGGGTGATGATCCAGCATGGGGCGTTGAGAGCATCCACTGTTGGGCGGTTTAATTCATACTCGATAGTGCCGGAGAAATTTTTACTGGTTTCATCATTTGCTTTTGATTCATCGGTTCCGGCGATATATTGGGGGCTTGGCAGCGGTGCAACGTTGCATTTAATGGCCCCTCAGGATGCGAAAGATGCATCGCATGTGGCGAAGATTATAGACAGTCAACAAATTAGCCACGCTCTTTTTATTCCCAGTTTCTACGATGCCATGCTTGATTACCTTGCAGGACATTCACTCCGTAAGGTGATTTGCGCCGGTGAAAATTTGTCGGACAACGTAAAGACAAAACATTTCCAATATCAGCCTCAGGCAACGCTTGTCAACGAATATGGGCCAACGGAAACCACGGTATGGTCTTCGTTGAAACTTTTTGAAAAGGCGACGGAGCCAGTCACGATTGGTCGTCCCGCTCCCCATGTGTCACTTTATGTGTTGGCAAAAGATCGCTCCCAATGTCCGGTTGGTGTAGTTGGAGAACTGCATGTTGGTGGTGTCGGACTCGCAAAAGGGTATTTGAACCGTCCAGAACTGACGGCTGAACGTTTTATTGATCATGTGGACGCTAAAGGTAACCGCGAACGGCTATATCGCACCGGTGATTTAGTGAAAGTGTTGCCAACAGGCGAAATTGCTTACATTGGCCGAAATGATTTTCAAGTGAAATTGCGCGGTTTTCGTCTCGAATTGGGTGAAATTGAGCACTGTATCCGCGCTAATTTTGATGTAACGGATGCTGTGGTTTGTGTGAGACAGGATGACAAGCTGCGGCAATCCTTGGTGGCTTATTTGGTGGCTCCGTCGATGCTCGACATACGTGCACAGCGCGATAAAGTCGAGCGCATCTTGCCGGAGTTTATGTGGCCTAGCTTCTATGTGTTATTGCCGGAAATGCCATTGACTGAGAATGGCAAAGTTAATCGTAACGCCCTGCCTGCGCCAAGCATGGAAAATATCGCTAAGGAGCCTTTTACATCACCAGAAACGGCAACTGAAAAGCAGTTAGCTGGATTGTTCCATCGGGAGCTTGGGTTGACGCCAATCAATATTGGGGCTCGGTTTGTACAGCTCGGTATTCACTCACTGCAATTTGTCAAACTCGGCAGTGCCATCAGCGAAGAATTGAAGATCGAACTGTCCGTGAAGGATTTTTACGTCTATGACACGCTGTTTGCTTTAGCACAGTATGTTGAGCAGCAGCTTGCCGAACAACAGAAACAGAGTGGGGAAGAAAGGGAGGTCGTTGAACTGTGAATATCGCCGCATTTTTAGCTGACTTAAAACAGCAAGACATTATGGTATACCTTGAATCTGATTCGCTTAAGTTAAACGCGCCTAAAGGCGCGGTATCGCAAGATATACTGACTGAGTTGAGAGCGCATAAGGTAGAAATTATTGCCTATCTGCAAGGGCAACAATCAAATCCATTACCGATCAAGACTGTCGACAGAGGGTTGACTCGATTACCTCTTTCTTTTGCACAACAACGCCTGTGGTTCATCGACCAGCTCTTTGGCAGCAGCGAACATTACAATATGGCGACGGTGTTGGAAGTGAGTGGCGCATTCGATTTAACGATTGCTGAAAAAGTCATGCAACGAATTGTCGAACGCCATGAAGTGTTGCGCTCAGTTTACCGAGAAGAACAGGGAGAGGTATGGCAGGAGATTCAGTCAAATGTTAAGGCAAAAATCAATGTTCGGCACTTGACATGTGAACCTGCCGAGCTGAAAGCGATACTTTATCAGTATGTTTCTGCTCAGTTTGACTTACAAAAAGATCTCATGGTGCGGATCGACTTTTTTACCACTGATATTCAGCGGCAATTCCTTATCATCAATTTGCACCATATTGCGGGAGACGGATTATCTTTCTCTCTATTGATGGAAGAATTTGTCGCTCATTATCAAGCGATTAAGCAAAATCTGCCGGAATCCTTGCCAGTATTGCCGGTACAATATGCAGATTATGCTTACACTCAGCAGTCATGGATTGCTGATGGGGTGTTTGATGCGCAACTTGATTATTGGCAACAAAAATTAGCGGATATACCGCAAGTTCACCAATTTCCATTAGATTTTCAGCGGCCGGTAAAACAGACCAACTATGGTGTTAAGGTGCGATTCCGATTGGATCGGCAGCCTTCGGCAATGTTGCGTCAGCATGCAGGCAATGCCGGTGCGACCCTGTTTATGTTATTGCACGCTGCATTCTCAGTATTTATTGCTCGCTATAGCCAGCAAACAGATATTGTCATTGGTACGCCGGCCACCAACCGTAAACAAAAAGAGTTGCAGCCACTGATAGGGTTGTTTGTCAATACGCTGGTGCTGAGAACCGAATATCAGGGCAAAGTTGATTTCATGCAGTTTATGCAGCATGTAAAGCAAGTCAACATTGAAGCACAAATGAATCAGGATTTGCCGTTTGATGTTCTCGTGGAGAAATTGGCGGTGAGTCGGAACATCGCTTATTCACCGATATTCCAGTTCATGTTCACAATGGATACGACTGAGGCCAGTGAATCGCGATTGGATGACGTGGTGTTTACGCCGGTATCTTCGGGTGAATCATTCTCTAAATTTGATTTGGAACTCGATGCGATTGATGACAGTGACACGATTCTGTTTGAAGTGGTATACAACAGTAGCCTATTCCATGAACACACGATTGCAAGGTTACTCAAATCATTTGAAGTCTTGTTGATTGATATCGCCGAAAATCCTTATAAAACATTAGACTCTTTAGCGTTGTTAGATGAAGACGAGAAACGTCGTTTAGATCAACAATTGGCGATACCGTCTTCTATCGCAACAACGACAGAATCTGTGCAATGCCGATTTGAACGTCAGGCAGCACAAAGATCCGATGCGACTGCTTTGGTATGGCAGGTTGCAGGAGAAAAGCAAACCCTGACATATCGCGAGTTAAACCAGCGGGCTAACCGATTGGCGCATCACCTCATCGAAAAGGGGGTTAGGCCGGGCAATATTGTCGCGTTATGTTTACCTCGTTCCCCTGAGATGATTGTCAGTATATTGGCGGTACTGAAAGCAGGCGCCGCTTACACCCCCATTGACGTTGACAACCCTCAATCCCGAATTAATCACATTATTGCGGATTGCCGGCCGGCGATCGTGTTGACCAACAACACATATGCAGACAAGTTTGCTGAACTGAATGTCATTGTTGAGCGGTTAGCTGCGGAAATGGAACAATTTTCAGAGGCTGCATCGGATAATCCAAATATCAACCATAGTTTGGATCAACTTGCCTACGTTATGTATACCTCCGGATCGACGGGCAAACCTAAAGGGGTCATGGTAGAGCATTCGCAGTTGAGCCATTTTGTGGCGGCAGCATTGGCAATGTATGCCGTTAAACCTGACGACAACATATTACAGTTCTCCTCATTTGCATTTGATATTTCCATTGAAGAGTGTTTTGTCACCCTAAGTGCAGGGGCCACTCTGGTATTGAGGAACGATGATTGGCTTAACAGCGCTGACCTATTTTGGCAACAGTGTCATCAGCACAACATCACTGTAATGAGCTTACCCACTGCCTTTTGGCATCAGGTGAGTAGTGGCGACGCTTTGGTGCCTGACACACTACGGTTGGTTATCGTTGGCGGTGAAGCCATTAATGCTGAAATTGTCAGACATTGGTTCGCATCAGCAAACCGTCCTCCGGTGATGAATACCTATGGGCCGACCGAAACAACCGTCTTGGCGAGTTACTACTTGATTGAATCTGCGTTGCAGATTGAGCAATCGGTTCCCATTGGCAAGGTATGTGGTCATGTTAAAGCCTATATTGTTGATGAGCGTTTGAATTTGGTGCCACAAGGCGTCATTGGTGAATTAGTTGTTGGCGGTAAAGGTGTTTCCCGCGGTTACTTAAACAGACTTGAGGAGCAGCAGAGAAGTTTTATTCAGATTGCTTTTTTCGACGGTGAGGTTGAGCGGCTTTACCGAACCGGCGATCTGGTGAGGTTTAATGTTCATGGTGAGATTGAATATATCGGGCGCAAGGATAGTCAGATAAAAATTCGAGGTTTCCGTATTGAGCCAGGTGAGATTGAGAGCCAACTTATTGCGATTGAGGGGGTAAGGCAGGCAGTTGTTACGGTTGATGAGCTTAACGGCAACAAACAACTGATTGCATATTACGTTGCTGATGCGCCGCTGGAGCCAGCTGCGCTGAAGGAACAAATCAGCCAAACCTTGCCGGAATATATGGTCCCTAATGCCTTTATTTTGCTAGCCAGTATTCCAATGACGGTCAACGGAAAAGTCGATTACAAAGCGTTGCTGAGTGTAGAGACGCAAGAACCGTTGCCTGAGAATTATTGCCTACCGAAGGGAGAACTGGAGGAACAACTGGCTGATATGTGGCAGCAGTTGTTAGGCCATCCTAAAGTGAGCCGTACCGATAACTTTTTCAAGCTAGGGGGACATTCCCTGTTGGCGATTAAGTTGGTATCGGAGATCCAGAAAACCTTGGCCGTATCGATCTCTGTTCGGGTTGTCTTTGAAAGCCAAACCTTGGCGGAACTGGCGCAATTGATCGTTGAACAACAAAGAGCAACTCGCGGCAATGCAGCGATAGCGCCAATTACGCCTGTCGCTGAAATGGCGCGGCTTCCATTGTCGTTTTCCCAGCAACGGCTTTGGTTTATTGACCAATTAGATGGGCAAACGCCTCAATATAATATGCCGCTGGCATTAACCGTCAAAGGGGATTTCAATCTCGCTATCGCTGAACGTGCGATAAACATGATTGTCCAACGCCACCAGGTGCTGCGAACTGTCTATCGGCATGATACCGCCGGTGCATGGCAGGAAGTGCTGGACAAAGTAATCGTGAAGATCGACCGGATTGACTATCAAAGCCTTGGAGAAAAAAGTTGTCAGCAGCAGGTACAAGAATTTATTCAGCAGCACGCGGAGCAGGTATTTGATTTAGCTAACGATGTCATGCTGCGAGCGGCCTATCTGAAGATAGCCGAAGATCAATGTGTTATGGTCTTCAACATGCACCATATTGCATCAGATGGTTGGTCAATCAAAGTGCTTGCTGATGAATTTGTCGACATATACCGCCAACTGCTTGAAGGCAGTCAGCAACCGGCTTTGCCATCGCTACCCATTCAATATAAAGATTATGCTGTCTGGCAACGGCAACAACTACAGGGTGAAACGTTACAAACGGATCTTAACTACTGGCTAACTCAGCTTCATGAATTGCCTCCGGTACACGACTTACCGTTGGATTACCCGCGTCCATTACAACTTGGCAGCCGTGGTGGGTTATTTGAATTTAGTACTGATAAGTTTCTTTTGATTGGGCTTAAATCGCTTGCCGGTCAACATAATACGAGCCTGTTTGTGGTATTGCATGCGGCATTTACCTTGTTACTTGCCCGTCATGGACAAAGCAAGGATATTGTCATCGGGACGCCGGTTGCGAATCGTTTGCAGGCGGAAGTTGAACCGCTTATCGGCTTTTTCGTCAATATGCTCGTGCTGCGCACCCAATACCAAGCCGATCTCACTTTTGCTGAATATCTGTCACATATTCGCCAAGTTAATATTGATGCTCAAGCGCATCAGTTACTGCCGTTTGAATTGTTGGTTGAAAAAATGCAGCCGGAGCGGAGTACAAGTTATTCGCCGCTATTCCAAATTGTATTCTCGATGGATACCAATGAATCCAAGGTATTGCAATTGAGCGACGTCGAATTTGAGTACCTTGATAGCGAACATGTCACGGCTCAGTTCGATTTGACCTTAGATGCCAGTGAAAGTGAGGACACTCTTGATTTTAGTTTTGAATACAACTGTGAACTATTCGAACGGTCAACAATAACCCGATTCAGCCAACGGTTCCTGACTTTATTGTCTGCATTAGTGAGTGAGCAATATCAAACGGCTCCTTTGACGAAACTGCCGGTGTTAACTGAGCAGGAAAGACAATATCTGTTGGTCGATATCAATGACAATTGGCAGCCTTATCCGGCTGATAAGTGCATTCATCAATTGTTTGAAGAACAAATGGAACGGAGTCCAGAACAAATAGCGGTTATTGACGGCGAGCTTCATCTCACTTACCGGCAAGTGAATGCTCAAGCGAATCAGGTCGCTCACTTTTTGTTGGGCAAAGGTTATACACCGGATTCCTTTATTGCGGTTTGCATGGAGCGAACTGCGGCCTCGGTGATTACTGTACTTGGCATCTTGAAGGCGGGTTTAGCCTATGTGCCATTTGATGCTGATCAGCCATTGCAGCGGATTGAATACATTCTTCAAAATAGCGGTGCGCCATTAGTTGTGGTTGATGATATTCAGCGTTTGCCTACTGAGGTGGCTTCGGCGTACAACGTCTGGAGATTGGATGAAATATTAAGCCAGTCACGGATTGAGACCCATATTGCGGTGACGCAGAGTCATTCAACCGCGACCAATTTGGCTTACATGACTTACACCTCAGGAACAACGGGTCATCCCAAGGGCGTGATGGTTGAACACACGGCGATGATTGCGCGTTTGTATGGTTGGGATGCCGTATTTGGTTTATTCCAGAAGCCGCCAACCGTATTACAAATGGCGGGTTTGGCTGTAGATATTTTTCTGGGTGATATCGTTAAGAGCTTGACCACCGGTGGCCGCTTGGTGATTTGCCGCAAGTCGGATTTAATTACCACAGAGGCTTTGTATCAGCTTATCGAACAACAACAAGTGACGTTTGGTGACTTTGTGCCGGTCATTCTGAGAAATTTACTCGATTATGCTGAACAAAACAGGGGCCGATTGAATTCACTGCGCCATATATTAGTGGGTTCCGAAGCTTGGTATGGTCGTGATTTGAACCGCTTGCAAAAACTGATGCATACCGATGCCCGTTGTTTCAATATTTATGGACAAACAGAATCAGTGATTGATGCCAGTTACGGTGATGTGACCCATCTCTCTTTGCCTGATGATGCCTATGTTCCCATTGGTACGCCGTTTGCCAACACCCACATTTATATCCTTGATGCTTATGGCGAGCCTGTGCCTATGGGCGTGATGGGTGAAATTGCGGTAGGCGGCCCAGGTTTGGCAAGAGGTTACAACCGCAATAGCGAATTAACGCAACAAAAATTTGTTAAAGACAACCTTTCTGGTCGTTGTGGTTACATTTATCACACAGGTGATCAAGCGAGATTAAAATCTGATGGAACGCTGGCGTTTTTAGGGCGTAATGATGATCAAATAAAACTGCGTGGATTTCGTATTGAACTGGCTGAAATTGATGCCAAGCTTCGTGCATTGCCTGATGTGCAGAATGCTATTGCCGTGGTGCGGGAAATTGAGCAGGGTAATAAACAAATTATTGCTTATCTTCAAACGCCACAACCGTTATTGGTTGAACAGATCAGAGAACAGCTACGGCATCAATTACCTCATTACATGATCCCCAGTGCATTTGTCTGTCTGAATGTTTTCCCGATGACGATTACCGGAAAAGTGGATAAAGAAAAACTCCCTGCACCGGAAGCCAGCGCTTTTACCAGTACTGAATATGTTGCGCCACAAAATGACGTTGAAAGAACATTAGCCTCTATTTTTGCGGTTGTTTTGAAGCAGGAGAAAGTGAGTCGTTACGATAATTTCTTTGCTTTGGGTGGTGACTCAATATTAATTGTGCGTGTTGTTGCAATGGCTAAACAGGCGGGGTTGGCACTCAATGTAAAAGATATTTTGGCCTATCAAAGTATTCATGAAATAACGCAGCAGTTACCTGATTTAAACAACAAAAATGTCTCTTCTAAAGATGCTTATCACGCTTTTTCATTACTCACAGATGACGAACGGGCGGCATTAAAGGCGCCATCCGCATTGGATGATGCATATTCATTGTCGAGTTTGCAAATGGGGTCTATTTATCATCAGCTAAAAGATAAAAGTTACCACATTGTAGAACATTACTCGATTGATGCTGTATGGAGTGAACAAACGTTTCGTCAGGCATTTAATGCCATAGTACAGCGCCATGAGTTATTGCGTGCGACATACAACTTCGAATTAGGAAGAGCATTGCAATATATTCATAAAACGATTGCTTTGCCGGTTACGCTTAATGATTGTCGCCACCTTTCCGTGCAGGAATTTGAGCATCAATTAGCGCACTGTTTAGCACAGGAAAATAGCCACTTTTTTGCTGAAAATGAATTAATGTGGCGAGTTAATGTATTTATTGATGCTAATAATACATTTGCTCTGGTTTTGTCCCATCAACACGCCATTCTTGATGGTTGGAGTGTCGCCAACCTAAAAGTTGAGTTTATGGAGAACTATTTATCGGTGTTGTCTGGCGGTTCTATTCCACCAAGAGCTGACTTACCGCATTACGGTGAATACATTGCTGAAGAACTGGCTGCTATTGATGATCCTGAACACAAAGCCTATTGGCAGAACATAGCCAACGCTGCGGTATTGCCTGACTGGACCAGCAAAGGGTCAACACAACATTATTCTGTTCGCCTTGAGCTATCTTATTTACATGACGATTTGCAACAACTTGCGATGCGCTTAAAAGTGCCGTTGCGCACATTGCTGTTGGCGGTACATGTTTATGTATTGGCGAAAGTCAATGGCACTGATTCCATAACCAGTTCGGTGGTAAGCCACGGGAGACTTGAAGTAGAAGGCGCTGAATCTTGTCTTGGATTATTCTTAAATACGCCGCCAGTTAATGCCGATATCCATCAACAAACCTGGGCGTCATTGATTCAGCAATTAACCGAATATAGCACGGCAAGTTGGCCTTATCGGCATTATCCGGTTGCTATGATGCAAGAGGAATTCAAGTGTGATTACTCTGGCGCTTTGTTTAACTATGTCGATTTTCATGTGTCTGATGAGTTACAGACAACGCAAGATGTTGAGCCTGAGCAGGCTTATGATCATGAATATGAACGAGTTGACTATGGTTATGATTTTGTTTGCCATCATAGTTCAGCTAACGGTTTTCTGGTTCTGCAATTAGCGTTGACACAATCGGTGTTTGGAGCACATCAGGCAGGTCAAGTATTAGCCTATTATGAAACGGCAATAAAATCGATGTTAGTTTCACAACATCATCGCTTGGGGCATGCGGATTATCTGGCATCAGGTCAAATCCAACACTTGCAACAATTAGCCCATAATCCGTCATCTATTGCTAATGATTGCCCATCTCTGACGCAATTATTTGCCCGAGTTGTGCATCAGATACCTGATGAAGTGGCCTTGTCAGGGCCTTGGGGAAGCATGAATTATGCTCAGTTGGCGTTAGCGGCTGACAAGCTGGCGGCACTCCTTGCTGCGCGGGGAATTGGGGTAAATGATACGGTGGGTATTTATTTATCAAGTCGTCCTGAGGTGGTGATTAGTGTCTTGGCTATTTTGAAGGCGAACGCAACGTTTGTGCCATTGGCAACCGATTATCCAACAGAACGCATTGCCCATATTATTAATGATGCTGATATTCAGCTTATTGTTTCACAGCGTTCTGAAAGCCACACTTTGCCTGTTGATAAACAGCGTATTGTTATGGTTGATGAGATTGAATCGGTTGATACTGCGGTTGTGACACAAGACGTAGCATTATCAGCGCAAGAGCGTGTTGCTTATATCATGTATACCTCGGGTTCAACGGGTACGCCTAAAGGCATTAAGATCAGTCATCACAATTTACTGAGCTATTATGAGGCGGTTCAACGCTGTTATCCGACAAATTCTGCCCGTGTATTGCAAATTGCCAACATTGGTTTTGATATTTTTATCGAAGAATTAATGTTGTCGGTATTTTCCGGTGGTTGTCTGGTTCTGGATAGCCATAAAACAGCGTATAGCGTTAAACAGTTATGTCAGATCATTGATGCACAAAAAGTCACACTGATTTCAGTACCCACAGCTTTATGGCATGAATGGACGTATCAGTTAACTGCCGACGATGTTGAGCAACTGGTTAAGCATTTGAAGATATGCATCGTGGGTGGTGAAGCCATGCGAATGGAGTTATTGGCGTTATGGCAACAAAAAACAGACGGAAAGATCCGTTTATTCAACACGTATGGACCGACAGAAACAACCATTGTGGCAACCGCCATTGATGTCACACAACTCGATACCTCAACAAACTCAGTGGTGCCGATAGGACGTCCTTTGGCGCATTGTCAGACCTATGTTTTGGATTCTCAGGGTGGATTGGTGCCGCCAAATGTTATTGGTGAACTCTACATTGCGGGTGATGCTTTAAGCTTAGGTTATGTGAATAACCCAGAGCAAAATGCGGCACAGTTTATTGAAATGGCTATCTTGCCGGAACAAACAGTACGCTTATATAAAACCGGTGATCGTGTTTATTGGAATAACGAAGGTGAACTGGTTTATGTCGGTCGTCTTGATAATCAGGTCAAGATCAGAGGTTTTCGTATCGAAACCCGCGAAATAGAGTCAGCACTGTCAGCGATTGATAGCGTGGCGACAAGTATTGTGCGAGTGACAGTCGATGCAACCGGCGAAAAACAGCTATGTACTTGGCTAGTGATGCCAGAGGGCGCCGAAACGGATGTTGTCATCCCCTTGATAAGAGAACAACTGAAAACCCGATTACCAGAATATATGGTGCCAACCCTATATGCCGTGATAGCCGCTATACCAACCACGGCTAATGGTAAAGTGAATTTTGCTGCCCTACCTGAGCCAAAACCTTGCATTAAGAGTGGGTTAGAGCGTGTTGCAGAAACTGAAATTGAAAAACAATTGGTACAACTGTGTGCCGATGCACTGAAATTACCGTTAAGCATGGTGAATTTAACCGCGTCTTTTATCGAGTTGGGAGGGAACTCCTTAACCTTGTTAAGGTTTTTACATCAGATACAACAGACTTTTGCTGTAGCGGTAAGCGTTGCCGATATCATGACGGCCAGTGATCTAGCCATGCTGGCACTGATCATTGAACGTAAGCAGTTGCAACAGGTTGAACTAGCCAATCAGGGAGATAACGCTGTGGCGGAAGAAGGCTGGTTATGATGATAAAAATAGACGCGGATAAATCAGGTGGAATAATGCGAATCGTTGATATTATTCGTCAAACTTCGGCTGCGGGGGTGCAGTTATTTGTTGAGCACGGCAAATTAGGTTTTAAAGTCATGTCAGGTTGCGTTTTTACCCCTGAACTAAAAAACCTAGTGATTGCCAATAAAGCTGAAATTATTGCTTTTTTGGTGCCCGATGACGCCATTAAATTGGTGTCATTGGGCGCTGACCGAACGCCATTATTTTTGGTTCCTGGCGCAGGTGCTCCAGTCTCATCTTTTATTGATTTAGCCCGAGAAATAAAAAACGATTTCTGCCTCAAAGTATTTGACGCAACTTCCCTATTCTTGGAAGGGAAAACAGTGACTGTCAAAACATTGGCTGAACGTTATGCGGTATTGCTTTTGCAAACTTATCCTCAAGCGCATTATCGATTGATGGGTGATTGTGTGGGGGCATGTGTTGCTTTCGAGGTCGCTTTATTGTTGGAAAATGAAGGAAAAACGGTTGACTTGATAACGCTTGATAGTTTTCTGACCGCCTATGAGCAACAGCCTTATACCCGCGAGGAGATCGATGGAGTCAGTGCCGAGTTAGCTCAAGGCATTGAAGGTGAAGCCCTAGAAAGCTTTATTGAAGTTTATAAACGCAACTCTATGATGGTTTGCAATTATGTGCCATCGGCTAGGTTAAAGGGCAAGATGACATTCATTTATTGCGAAACTTCTATACAACTACGGGCAGAAAAAGAGAAAATTATTGCATCCTTACAAGATTATGTCACACAACCGATTATTTGTGGCATGGTAAGTGGTGATCATTATTCAATATTAAAACCGGGTGACGTTGAATCTCTGGCCGAAGCTATATTACGACAACGTTACCGGCCAGAGCCTGCATTCAAAAAATCGAATTTAACCTATCAAGAGTTGCTCGACATTGTGCAATATCGGGCCGATATTTATCGGCCTGTAAATGACATCAATCATTGTCACCGAGTGAGAATATCACAGGTCGGGTGTTGGTTTATTGAAATAGCGGATGGCCGTGTACATATTGATTTCAACGCTGATGATGCAATGTATAAACAATATGATTTTTATAGTGAGATTGAAATCAGCACGGATTTATTAATGGCGTGCGTAACCAGCGAGGAACCCGCAATCGCTATCGCTAAGGCGATATTGGATCATAAAATTCAGGTACAACAAGGAGAAGAGCTATATCACTTATTATGGATTATTTTTGGCATCACGAAACCTGATGAAATTTTTAACTGGATTGATCAACAAGATAGCCAAGATCAATATTTAGGTGTTCAAACTGATGGAATTGCTTTTGACGATAAATGTCATATCAATTCTTACGATGGCACTTACTTTATGCCTGCTCATTACAGTGTGATTCATAAGGCATTAATATCTCTGCCGATCGAGTACAGTGACTTTGAATTTGTCGATTTGGGATGTGGTAAAGGGCGGGCGATTATATGTGCATCTAATTACAATTTTAGCAAGATTACCGGAGTAGAAATTGTTGAATCATTGGCGTTAATTGCACAGAAAAATATTAACATTATAAATAAAAAAAATCACATTGAGATAATACAGACCGAGGTAAATAATTATCAATTTAATGAAAACAATGTGGTTATTTATAACTTTGATCGTTTTTTTGATGATCAGCTTAAACAACTGCTAGGGCGGTTAAAAACAGATATTTATGACAAAGGCTATAAGGTGTTGATTTTGCAAATTAATGGTGATGATACTCTTTATCAACACTGTTTTTGGTTAACGTCAAAAACAGTTAGCCGAGGTTTTATGGGGGGATGGAATATCACTTTATGGCAAAGTAAAGATTGTTAAAGTCTGGCAATAATAAAATCTTATTTAGGAGTTAATCTCGATGATCTCTGATTTGGTTAAAGCCAATCGGTTAAAAATTATTTTTAATAGTATTGTTGGTGCTTTTAGCGCTTTCTTTAGTATTTGGTTAATTTCCTTGATTACCGATGATGCATTGGAGCAGATTAGTGCTGACTTATTATCATGGACAGTTAGGTTCTTTATCGGGCTAGCATGTTTATTTATTGTGAGCTCTTTTGCTAATTACCTAATGACAAAGTTAAGTATCAAAATTATTTTTGAAGTTCGTAGTACCTTAGTGAAACGTATCTTGAATACCCCTTATGCCATTTTGGATAGTATCGGAGGACATAAAGTTCAGGCTAGCTTAACATCTGATGTCGGTGATATTTCCAGGGCTATTTCTACCATGCCGCAGTTTATTTATCATGTCATTACAGTGATTGCATGTTTAGGTTTTCTGGCATTCAAATCGATTGAACTATTTATGGTCACGCTGGTAATTCTGCCATTAGGGATTTTGGTTTCGCGTTATTTCATCCGCAAAGCCGAAGCTTATGATGAGATATATCGTGATGATTATGATAATCTTCATGAGCAGTTTAAAAGCCTGGTGGATGGGGTTAAAGAGCTTAATAACAATGAAAAGCGTAAACATTCATTTTTTAATCGGGGTGTTTTACCATCATTAGAAAAGATTAATGACTCTGATCTTAAATCAGAAATTTTCTGGAAATTGAATGAGAATTGGGGGCAAATACTATTATTTCTGGTCCTTGGTACTATTTTATTTTCTCATGTGATGTGGGGTATAGGGGAAAGTAACGATATTCTCACCTTTATCTTTATTATGACCTTTTTACTGGGGCCTGTTGATTTTATCCTGTCCTCACAGGAAACCATAGTAAAAGCGCTCATCTCTCTGCGTAAGATTGATCGCTTGAGGTTTTCTGAAAACTTATCAATGGAGCCGACGTTAACCAACCCAGAAGAATATAAAGAATGGTCTCGAATTTCCCTGCGTTCCATTAGCTTTAAGTATGCCGGTGAAGGGAACTGTTTTTCTGTTGGGCCGATTAATCTGGATATTCAGCGCGGCGAAATTATCCTTATTAAAGGCGGTAATGGCAGCGGTAAGTCAACTTTTGCCAAATTGTTGATTGGCTTATTGAATAAATCTGAAGGTGATATTTTCATAGATGATAAGGTGGTTAATAAAGATAACCTAGAGAATTATCTGAATATGTACAGTGTTATTCATTCGGATTTTTATCTATTTGATACAGTAATTAATCGAAAAGGTGAACTTGCCGATGATGAATTAACTCGTCAATATCTGAAAAAATTGGATTTAGCAGAAAAAGTCACGGTTAAAGATGGTAGATTATCCACAACTAAGCTTTCTCATGGTCAACGTAAGCGCTTAGCGCTGGTTATCTCTTATATGGAAGATGCGCCTATTTATTTGTTTGACGAATGGGCAGCCGATCAGGACCCTAATTATAGAAAATTTTTCTATCATGAATTACTTCCTGAAATGAAGCGCAATGGAAAAACGATCATTGTTATTAGTCATGATGATAAATATTTTCATATCGCCGACAGAGTTATCACGATGGATAATGGTTTGGTAGATAATATTGAAATCAACGTACACCCCGATAAAGTAGAAAATACTGCTTTAGAGCCCGCTATTGCTAAGATGTAATCATAATATACCCTATGGATTTCAAGATGGATCGTGGCGGCAAAGGAGTGCAGCCAACAAAGAGGCAGCTTGAAAGATGATGGGTATATACCCTATGGATTTCAAGATGCATCGCGGCGGCAAAGGAGAGAATCCCCGGGAGCATAGATAACTATGTGACCGGGGTGAGCGAGTGCAGCCAACAAAGAGGCAGCTTGAAAGATGATGGGTATAAAGCATAAATATCAGGAGGTTATCATGTTAGAACTATTTGAAGATCAATTGGCTGGAATTAGAGAAAAATATGGGAGTGACTGTTTAAAAAGAGTAGAGGATATGTTTTATCCTTTACTACAACAAAGAGCGCCATTACAAGCAGATGCCAAATATATCATGCCCGGTCTTTCTACCACGCCGTGGTTGGATACGAATTCGTTTCCGCAGTTGCAACCGTTAGTCACCTCATTGATGAATAATGCGGGTAAAATAAAACAGGAAATTAACGCAGTCATCAGTGGTGAGTCCCAATATATCACCGATTATGAGCACTATTTGGGAACGCAAAAAGATTGGAAAGCATTATATTTATTTAAAAATGGTCAGCCTAATAACGCAGTTGCCAATATTTTGCCTGCTACATGGCATATTTTTAATAATGAATTACGGGATTGGCATTGTCCTCTATTGGAAGTTCATTTTTCGGTGTTGCAACCAGGTACGGTGATTAAACCGCATTGTGATTTATGGAATTTCACCCTTAATTTACATTTTGCGGTCGATATTCCTGCTAGCAATTGTGAGATCATTGTTGCGAATGAAGCCAGATGTTGGAAAGAAGGAGAGTGTTTACTTTTTGATTACTCTTATCAGCATGAAGCTTATAACCGTTCAGATAAACATAGAATTTGTTTATTAATGGATATCTGGCATCCCAATTTATCATTTGCAGAACGAGAAGCACTGGTTTTGATCATTACCGGTATTCGTAAACTTTTTGGTTAGTTTATACCCAATGGATTTCAAGAAGGACAGCCTATTATGAATAGAAAAGGGCAGTGCATCGTGTCTGATATTCAAGAGTTTGATGACTTCATTTTTGAGCTTGACTCAGCAGAACAGACATATTTAAAGCAGGCATTTTTAAAGTCTTCTCTAAAATATGACATTGATAATTTCGAAGATTTTTATTGGAAATGTTTTTATCAATCATTTAATTTGCCTGTGCGTTTACAGAAAAAACTATTTGATTTTCGAGCGTTAGAAAATGAAAATTATTTGTTGATAAAGGGATTGCCTGTCCCTGATGATCTTGGCTTAACGCCTTTATCTTATGAACAAACAAATAGTTCTGAGGTAGCGGGTGTTCGTACTTTGATATCAACGCTCTTATCTCGAATTGGGTATATTTATTCGTTTGTCAATAAAAAGAACTTTAATTTTATCGATGATGTCTTTCCAATGGAACAATATAAGAATATGCAAGTAGGCACAAATAAAGAGTTTTTGGAATGGCATGTTGAAGATGGTTTCCATGATGCAAAAGCAGACTGGGTTGCTTTATATTGTCTGCGTGGCGATATAAATGCCGAAACCTACTTATTTCAAACAAAGAATATTCATTTGGATGCTGAAACCATTGCTGAATTGCAAGAACCAAACTTTGAGATCGATGTCGATCCAACCTTTGTGTCGAATATTGCTGGCCGCCGTCGTGTTGCTATATTAAGTCAACATGAAGAGCCAGAAATGATATTTGACCCAGCTTATATGCGTTGTTTAACACCAAAGGCAGAAGCCGCGTTGGAAAAGTTAAATCAGTGTATTAATGAAAATAGAGAGACTTTTATATTATCTCCTGGAGAAATGTTGCTATTTGATAACCGTAAAGTCGCTCATGCGCGTAGCGAATATGAACCTCGATACGATGGTTATGATCGTTGGTTACTCAGAGCATTAATATTGGAATCAAAATTCAAAGCCAGAGATTGCTTTTATACAGGCACATTAAGGGCAAAATAAAAATGACATCATTTAAAACAGTATTATTTAAAACAATATCATTTAAAACAATCACATTACTGTCAACTATTTTGTTGACAATAAGTTGTGGCGGATTTAAAAGTTATTCAGCAAAGACGACGACAGCATTTGAAGCGAAAATTGTTCGTACTCATTATGGTGTTCCTCATATTTATGCGCAAGACTTGGGAAGCTTGAGTTTTGGCAATGCTTATGCTCAGGCACAAGATAATATATGCATTATGGCGGATAATTATGTGCGCATTCGAGGGGAGCGTGCGCGTTTCTTTGGTGCTGATAGAGATCAGGTGGGTGACTCACTGAATTTAATTCAGGACTTCGGCTATAAAGCTTTAGCTTTGGTGGAACAGGCGCGTGAAAAATGGCCGCAATTAAGTACTGATTCACAGGTAATTATTGATGGATTTGTTGCAGGTTATAATACCTACCTGTCCCATGTAAAGGAAGGGCGTTATACCTTACCAAAAGCTTGTCGAGATAAGGAATGGGTAGTACCTATTCAACGTGAGGATGTACTGGCATATGTGTTTTCTATAGCGGTATTTCCTGGTTCTGCTCAATTTCTTGCTGATTATTATGCTGCTGATCCCAATAAAGATGATCAAAAACAATTGTCTTTAAATATATCTAGGAATGATGGTTATTCCATTGGTTCGAATGGTTGGGCATTAGGCCGTGACAAAGTTGAAGAGGTCAATAGCATGTTATTGGCGAACCCCCATTTTCCTTATGAAGGCAACATGCGTTTTTGGCAAGTGCATCATGTCATGAACGGAAATATTGATGTTATGGGAGCGTCTTTAATTGGTTTCCCGGGTATTGTTAATATTGGATTTAATCACAACATTGCCTGGACTCATACTTATTCATCGGCTGAACATGTCATTGTTTACAAAATGCAAACTGCTGCTAACAATCCGCTCAATTATGTGATTGATGGCGTTATTAAACCGGTAATGTCGAAGCCAATTCATATTGACGTCAAAACCGATAGCGGTATTAAAACTGTCACGAAAGATCATTTTTATACTGATATTGGGCCCATTATTGAAAATGAAGACTTTGTTTGGTCCGAGTCTGAATTTTATGTCGTGAAAGATGTCAATCTTTACAATCTTAATATGATTGATCATTGGTTGGCGTTGAATCGAGCGGATAGTCTTGCCGATGCAAAACAATCTTATAAAGATTTTAATGGCTTGGCTTTTAATAACACGTTGTTAACCGGTAAAGAAGGCGTTGGTATTTTTATTGGTGATAGAGCTGTACCGGCATTATCTCTTGAAGCTATTCAATTATTGAATGATAACGAAACCCTAGCGGCGGCACGTGAGAAGTATGGCGTGACTATTTTACCGGGTAACGCATCATCAATGATTTTTACCGAAGCCTTGGGTTATGATCAGATCCCACAACTTGTGGAAACATCCTATGTACAAAATTCCAATGGTTCTCACTGGGCAACGAACCTGGAACATTTGCTCGAAGGTTTTTCTCCACTTCTTGGTAATGAACAAAAACCCCTGTCGTTCAGAACTCGTATGGGGTTGCAACTAATAGAGGATGCGGCGGGTGATAATAAGCGATTTTCTCTCATGGAGTTAGAGAGGGCGTTATTCTCTGAGCGTTCATATTTAGCTGAACTGATATTAAAAGATGTGATTTCCTTATGTGATAAAACACAGAACCGATTAATTAAATTGGTGAATGGCATGAAGGTGGATATTACTCTGGCATGTCAATTGCTATCACAATGGAACGGTGAATTTAATGCGGATAGTCGGGGCGCGATTATATTCCGTGAATTAGCGTTTTTAATTGATCAGCAAAAACATTTTGCCGTACCGTTTGATATAGCCCACCCGGCAACAACGCCACGCCAATTAAAACAAAGTGAAGAGCTTGTTACCTTGTTAGCACGGGCGGTTGCTAATGTGAAGAATACGGGGCTGGCTTTAGATACTCCGGTAAGTAAATTTCAATTTATTGAAAGTACCGCACCTGACGGTAAACCGGCAGGTAATCGCATGAGTTGGCCGGGATTATTTCAAGAAGAAGGCGGCTTTAATATGATCGCGACATGGGATGGGGATGAAACCCTATTTCCTAAACATCATTATACTGTGGGTAATGATGTGGTGAGTGGTGAAGTATTGGAATCGGAGCTAACTGATCAAGGATATCATATTCGTTATGGTTCTAGTTGGATAATGTTGGTGGCATTTGATCAACAAGGGCCTAATGCGCGCGGGTTACTCACTTATTCGCAATCTTCTGATATTGATTCGCCTCATTTTGCAGATCAGAGCAGATATTATTCTCATTATAAACAGCTATTGCCGTTGCCTTATGGGTTAGAAGAAGTTCAGCAATCAACTATTTCGGAATTAATTATCCAACATTAAGTTAAGATTGCTTGGCACTGGTTCACAAGAAATTTTTTGATGTTTTTAACATAAGCATTATAACTGGCTGGTTATTTCAGTCAGTTATAGAAAAGACTATTTATTCTTTGGAACGATATAAATATGATAGATTTTTCTAATTCTGGTTATCAGAAATGCGTAGAGTTCACCGAGCCATCCATAGAGGATGTGTTTGCTTGTATGCTGAATAGAGTCCCTTTTATTATTCGAGGAGGCGCTGAACAGTGGGTAGCAAGAACAAAGTGGACATGGGACTATTTTCAGCAAAAATTTGGTCATCACCTGATAAAAGTATTTCGATCATCAAATAATAAAGATAATAAATATATGTCTCTTGGTGACTATATTGATTATATAAAAGATGTGGAAGACCCTGATCCTTATTACGCCTCTGCGTGGCCGTTTTCGCTCTATTTTAAAGCGTTGGTGAATGATTATGAGGTGCCTGACTACTTTTCTTGCTTAATTCGTCAACGTGTTTCAGACGATATTTTGCATAATGAAGCAGCATTACTATTACTTCGCTGGATATATATGGGGCCTAAAAATAGTGGCTCTCGTATGCACTTGGATATTGCTTCTACTCATGCTTGGAATGCGGTGATTAGTGGTCGAAAAGAGTGGATATTTTATGGGCCGGAAGAGGCAATGAAAATAGGTTATGGCAAAGTTGATGCTTTTAACCCTGATCTGGTCTTATATCCCGATTTCATTCATGCTCAAGGAATTCATTGTATACAGAATCCTGGTGATATTGTTTTCACGCCTTGTACACACTATCATCAAGTTAAAAATTTGGTGGCAGGAATTTCAATCACTGAAAATTTTATTAATGACACGAACTTGGAGCTTGTTAAGCATTCCATAAACAACGACGACGATATATCACCGGAACAAGCAAATTTTATTCGTATGTTGATTCCTGAGTTAAGTTAACCTGAATTCTGCTTAAGCCGTCACTCTCGAATGGAAAAATTCAGTGACGGTTTCTTCTTTTTCAAATAATAAGTAATGAATCCACCCAACACGGTTAATAAATTCCTCTTGCCGGTACATGGTCGTGAACGTCCTAATATTGCGTCTACGACCATGATGTAGTATGGAAACCCAGCATATCAATAAATTGATGTGTGTAACGATGATTTATTATCTCTGCTTATCTTTATTCCAATTACTGGCCATTTAGCGGAATTGAGCAGAAACGTGGCAGGTTGTCCAGTTGTACCAATAACGGGATCGCCAGCTTTTAATGAAGCACCATATGGAATGGCATGAAAAATCGCAGGTGTAACTTCAACGAAGTTCTCAGTTAAAAACTGAATTGATTGAATGGAATCAGCTTGAAAACGCGTTGAAGTTTCAACAAATAAAATCCAATAAAGACAATATGTTGGAGGGTATTTTTGAGAGGTTTAATACTTAAGGTTCAGTGTATGATCGGTGATTACAAGTAATAGTTTCATGTAATGATAACCATGACTATTTGTATTTTGAATATTAACATTTAAATACAATAACGACTTGACAGCCAAAAAAAACCTACAATACTTATGTGTAATGAAAATTCCAATTTTGCATTACACATAAATAACAATGGAGGATGTATCTATGATCACTCAAGTAACAAACATAGAAATTCTTGAAGAAATTGCTTCTGATATGGATATTGAGACAGCTGTTGTTGAAGTAGATTATGAAGCGATCGGGGGTAAGACAGCACCTGAATTTTAATTTTTTAGCCTTACTCCTTTTTATAAGGAGTAAGGCTACACTAAGGGCTTGAAAATATGTATTTAAAAGTTAAGGATGATATTATCTGTCTGGAAGACCTAGGTTTTTGTTTTTTCCATAATGGTGAATTAATGGTAAAACTAAAAAAAATATTGGTTATGAAAAGTTTTGAGGATAGTAATTTGGCTATTCGACTTGCTGAAAGATATCCACTTTTTTTCACATTATGCCAAGTAACTCATGATGGAATATTTTCATATGAACAAAGTGTTCAGAGGTTTACACTGCCATAATATAGTGTCCTGTGAAAATAATATTCGCTTGGCATTAATTGCATTGCCTTATGGAGAAGGGCCGCAGGTCATCATGCCTTTGGGTCTTCAGAATATTTCCGCATATATTAAGAAAAATACAAATTTTGTCAAGACCAAAATATTTGATTATTCAGATTTAACTCAGGACAGAACAGAGGAATTAGCTGATTTAATTGAGTGGAAACCAGATATTGTTGGGATTTCTATTTATAGTAGCCATGTTGATACAGCATTAGTTTGGGGGAAAATAATTAAAAATCTAATCCCTAACTCTCTCCTTTTTTGCGGTGGTCCGCATATAAGTTTAGCCGCAGAAAATTTTATGCAAACTGGGAGAGATATTTATAGTGTGGCTTTTAAAGGGGAGGGAGAATATTCTGTAAAAATTCTGGCGGAGATTTTCCAGCAGTTTAAAAAGCTGTATGGTGAATCAATACCAGCAGAGAATTATTTGTATTTTGAGTATTTTAGAAAAAATATAGTGAATGCTGTCTATTTCGACAGAAATGATCAGTTGCAGGTAAGTAGAGTTGAGAAATACCAACTTCCTTCAGAGGAGTGGGTAAACCCTCTCATGGAATATGATTCAGAACGCTTGCAAAATTTGATTTTTACTGACAGACGGGATGGACGAAAAAGAAAAGCTATCGCGTTTACCAGTAGTAGAGGTTGTCCACTAACTTGTTCATTTTGTGCGATTATTGCCGCAGATGCAGAAGGCCCCAGATGGCGTGCTGTGGATGCTGATATTTTGGTTAATTGGATTAAAGAAGCATGCGAAAAGTACGATTTCCAGCATGTCTATATGATGGATGCGAATTTTTTTGTGAAGAAAGATAGAGTATTAGCCTTTTCTAAAGGGTTACATCAGATTGGAAATGGTGATATTACATGGAGCTCTTCTTCTACAGTTCGCTATTTACTTCGTCTACGAGAAGAATTACCTACTCTGGCTAAAGAGGGGTTAAGGTTAGTTGAGATGGGTGTTGAATCAGGTTCTCAAACTCAACTCAAATATATGAATAAACGTGTGACAGTACAGGAGAATATCGATGCTATTAGGGCGTTACAAGAAAATAAAATTGATATTGGATTAGATTTTATCATGTTTTACCATGATCAAACAAAAACTGAGATTATCGAGAATCTGACATTTTTGATCAAATCTGGTATGGCTGAACATGAGTCCCTTGATCATTATTTTAATTTAATGATGTTGTATCCTGGTACTCCAGTTAGAATTGATCTCGAAAAAAAGCTAGGAAAATTATTCAGTTTAAATAGGCTGCCTAACAGTCGAGAGCTTATTAGTGATAATGGGGTAAAAAAGATTTATCATTTATTCATCGATAAATTTGCTAAGCCTTGGCTTCATCAGTTAGAAGAGGCGATATCATTAAATTTGGAGGTAATAAGAAACAATAGAAAAAATAAATTGTTATCTTCTTCTCTTTCGTTAAGGAATGTATATTTGAGGCACATTCCATTTAAAGTATTGTGGGAACTTTGTCATGCAAATGATCTCTCTGATATGAATTCCGCAGTCAAAGATTTTAATATCTACACAGATGTGATAAGCAACACCATAAAAGAGAACACCCGTTTTTTTGGAATAAGTAAAAAATATTTTGGTATTGAAACAGTAGGTGTTGGTGGAAGAAGAGGAGAAATTGTGATGATACAAAGCGTGGACGGCAATAATACACAATGATAAGTTTTTTCTTAAATTAGATTAGTGATTGGGGGAATCAATGGATGAGATAAAAGACATGTGTATTGGTGTGAGTGGTGATATTGAAAAACTTCGTTTCGTTTATCATGAAAAAAATAAAGATAGGAATAGCATCTTTCATAAAATTGGGCATTTTAGTCTGGGGGCAAGGGTATGGGATGAGTTTGATGATGAAATTGTCGCGATGGCTAATATGGGTAACATGACGATCTCTTTTCATCCAGTTGATATCAATTTTTCAGGTAAGCTTATTAAGGAAGAAATGCTTAGTTTAAAAAAATTGATAAAAAAACTACCTATTTCCTATCTAGAAGAGGATATTGGTATATGGCGTTGTGGAGATCTTTTTCTAGGACCTCATCAAACGAATCCTGCACTTAATGAGGAAGGTATTTTGGTAACTGCAAAAAATATTTTGTTTGCACGAGAGTTTTTTGAAAAAGAGATTGCTTTGGAAAACCCACCCGTGTATAGCGAATTAGGCGATATAAACTTTTGGGATTATTATGTTAAACTTTGTGAAGAATCAAAGGCTTATTTTGCTTTCGATTTAGGGCATTATATTGGGTATTGCCGAACACTTGAGTCCGATGCAACTGTTCTGCCTGATATGGATAATGTAATTTGGGATAAAATTATAACGATACATATTTCCGGGATGAAAAAATGGAAATGGAGAGGGGTATCGGTGTGGTTAGATCAGCATTCAGATCCATTTGATGAGGATTTGATCTCGTTATATAAACAGTGTAAATCACGGTGCAAACGACTAGAAAACACGTTACTTGAACAAGAAGGTGCTAACCATCAAGTTGAAAAACTAAACATTAATAGCATTTGGGAGGCTATTTATGAAACGTCACCAAGATTTGCATCTGAATGAAGATAGCTTAGAGAGAATGTCGAATCTTTATTCTGGAAGAGCTTTAGTAGAGTTTAATATCAACCAAACCATTGCAGAAAATCACTTGTTATTTGATAGAGTCAGACGGTTTTTAGATATAACTCGTGCGATTCATAAACGGTGGATTTATGTTTCGAAATATATTCTTTCTCTTTCTAATGAATGTGTTTTGATTGATGTTTTTGATGAATTTCATATAAAAGCTTCTACAAGCCATAGTATTTCAACAGCATCATGTAATATTTTCTATAACAATATAAAAAGTTCAGGTAATGAACTCTTTGTCGAATTACTGGACTACGAAGATTATGTGAATCAACATCCAGGGAGACATTATATTTATAGTAAAGATAATAAGGATAAAAAGAACATTTTGGTACCTTATGATCTAGAGTCACTCTATTTGAGTATTATGTTTTACGCTCGTGCTTCTGCTCCTTCATTTTTATATAGGACAATACTGACTGAGCCGGGTGTAATCTACAAGGAGAGCGTGTAAAGATGGTTCTTCTCACTATTGCGCGAGCAGATGCTATGTATAGTAGTGTTGCTATGAGTGTAACGATACTTGAGTTGGCTCTTATTGCAACCAATGAACATTTAGGTAATTTTTCACTAGAATTTACACTTATTTCCCAATTGGTTATTTCGTTAATTATCGAGTTTGCCTCTGGCAGTCTGATGAGTTTTAATTTTGGGTTAGCGAAAACAACTGTAATTGGATTTGGGTTGAAATTATTATCCGCATTTTTTCTTTTAGCGGGTTTTGCTTTATCTTATATTGGTTGTTTTTATCTCGCTTGGTTTATTATTATTATGTCATTTGTGTGTGATGCGGCTGGAACAGGATGCTTAAAAACGACATTCAGACCTTCATACAATATGATGAGCATTTTTAAAATCGGAGAACCAGCAGATTATGTCAATTCTTTTAAATATTATCTTTCCATCAGATTGATATTGCCATTTGTTCTTCTTGGCATAACAATTGTATTGATTGGTTTTTTTAATGAGAAAGTGGCCGCAATAGCAATTTTTTCTATGATCATGATATTAAGGTTGATACAGATTTTTCAATCTAAAAAGGATCTGGATTGTATTCATAAAGAAAAAAACAATAATAATGTATTGGGATTTTACAAATTCAAAGACTTTCTATCGGTAGTAAAATTAAACGTTCCGAATTCCCTGTTTTTTATTACAGGAAATATATTTGAATCTATAGTACTCATGTATTCCATTGGTTTATTATACAAATATCAGGTTTACCTTAATCTTCCCAATTACCTTGCATGGCTTGGCAGTTCATCTGTTGCATTTGTAATTTATCTTTTTTCCGCAGTTATGGGTAATCAAATTATGGTCAGACTTAAACGGTTCGAGACCAGTGTTCAGCTAAAACAGTCATTAGTCTTGGTTTCATTGCTTGCATCCACTTTATTGTTAATTTCTCCTCTTGGGGCTAGTCAGTTTATTGCGCTTTCATTTTTTAGTCTGATAGGTGTATCCGTTGGTCTTATTATGACTCGTATTGCGATCAATACAGCCCTTTATGAGTTTGATGAAAGGAAAAGTGTTATTTTCTTCCTCTTTGTAGAAACGATGACTACTGGTTTCATTATATTATTTGCCATAGCAGGGAGCCTATTTTTTAAAGAGAATAGCGTGATAAAGGCATTTTGCGTAGGACTTATTGTTTTTTTGTTGAGTTATTTTATCTACACCTTCTTTGTTAAATTGCCTTCTTCTTATGAGAAGAATAGCTAATGAAAATGAAGTTGCTCTATCATCTTATTCAGCATAAGGAGAGATTATGTGGTTTAAAACTTTTTATACCCGTTATCTTTCAAGTTGCTTCTTTGTTAGCTGCACTCGCTCACCCCAGTCACATAGTTTGCTATGCTCCCGGGGATTCTCTCTCTTGCCGTCGCGATGCATCTTGAAATCCATAGGGTATACATGGGGAAATACCCTTGCCCGTGACGTTAATCTCTGTGATTTTGCTCGATGTTCATGAAAATAATCCTGCAGATTTTAAAAAAACAACAAATTCTGTCGCCAAAGCGACATTCCTGCATAAAGTGTTTTAACATTTGGTCGTTAAATACGTACAATCTCGTCCCTGAATGTGTTCTCTACAGAATAGGCTTAGTTTGTCACTGATCCAATTTTATACCTCGCGGAGCCGCCTGCCAGCTTGGCTCGGTATTTTCGCGATACTGATGTTGTTCATTGCGCCAGTGATCTCCCGGTCACTGGAACATGTGCGCATTGGTGAGGCTCATTCATCGAAAGTGGTCGATTGCCATAGGGTGATGTCATCTGACGGTGATATGCCTTGGAATATGTCTCATTCTGACGTTTCTTCCGCATCATATGTTACTAACCAGCATGATGGCATGCAGATGAGTATGCATGGTAGTGGTATGTCGATGTTGGAGGATATTGCCTGTGGATACTGCGTTTTTCTGATCCATATACCTATGCTGGATTTGGCGAATACACCGCTATTTTGGTCAACTTCGCTGACTGCACGGCCACCACCGATTCAAACCGTAGCTTCCTTTCTGCCGCATTTCATCTTTTCTGATTCGTTGCCTCGTGCTCCGCCTGAACAGATCTCATCTCATTGATTTAAACGTAATGAAATGTCTTGTCCTGCTCATTATTGAGTCAGGAAAAGTGTGTTCATACCAAAAACGATTTGGTTGGATTCTATAACGTATTCCGCTGTTGATAGAAATATCTCTTCGGAAGGTGGATTCACATTAAGGAAAGATGATGTTCGAAAAAAATTCTCCTCATAAAAAAAACAGGCTATCCCATTGTATCCGTTCGGCCATGCCACTTTTTTTGCTAGCGACTTTTAATGGCTATGCGGCTGAAACCGCAGCGGATGTACACGACCATGTAAAGGGTTCAAAAACCAATGATGGGGATGTGATTACCGTAACCGCCCCTTTGTATTCTCCTTTGGCAATTGTCACCTCGCCAAAAACCCCCCGCCAACCGGTTCCGGCAAGTGACGGCTCTGATTATTTAAAAACCATACCTGGATTTGCTCAAATCCGTAATGGCGGCACCAATGGTGATCCAGTATTTCGGGGAATGTTTGGTTCTAGAATTAAGCTCCTGACTGATGGCGCAGAAATGCTAGGAGCTTGTCCCGGCAGAATGGATGCTCCTTCATCCTATATTTCGCCAGAAAGTTATGATTTGCTGACAGTCATTAAAGGGCCTCAAACGGTATTGTGGGGGGCCGGTGCTTCAGCAGGGACCATAAGGTTTGAACGTGAACATCCGCGATTTGATGAGCCGGGAGCAAAAATCAATGCCAGTGGATTGACGGGTTCAAATGACCGTTGGGATGGCAATGTGGATGCCAGTATTGGCAATGAATTGGGATATTTACGTTTAATGGCAAATAAATCCCGTTCAAATGACTACAAAGATGGTGGTGGGTATCGCGTTCCTTCACGTTGGGATAAATGGAATAGTGATCTGGCGTTAGGGTGGACTCCGGATAAAGATACATTGCTTGAGTTGACCGCAGGAAAAGGGGACGGAGAAGCGCGTTATGCTGGACGTAGCATGGACGGTTCGCAATTCAAACGTGAAAGTCTCGGTGTGCGTTTTGAGAAATCTAATCTCGGTGAGGTGCTTGATAAGGTTGAAGCCCAAGTTTATTACAACTATACCAACCATATTATGGACAATATCACGTTGCGTTCTCCGAATAGCGCCATGTCAATGGGGATGTCTTCTTCGGGTTGTAAGCATGGATGTGGTATGCACATGAATATGAACCACGGTATGTCGATGCAACTGGATCGTCGTGTTATCGGGGGGCGAGTCATGGGCACCTGGCTATGGCAAGACTTCAAATTGGAAAGTGGCGCAGATACGCAAACCAATACCCATCGTAATAAAGCAGGTAATGTATGGCAAAAGGATGCTCAATTCTACAACTATGGCCTATTTAGTGAGCTAACTTGGTATGCCACAGAACAGAGCGAATTGATAACCGGTGCCCGTCTTGATCGCAGCCGAGTAAAGAAATTTGCGGGTAATAGTGAAAAAGAGCGTAATGATACTTTACCGAGTGGTTTTATGCGCTTAGAGCATACTTTGGCGGCTATGCCAATGATGTTTTATGCCGGTATTGGTTACACCGAACGTTTCCCTGACTATTGGGAACTGTTCTCGCCTACCTATGGTCCGACGGGGAGTACCACTGCTTTTGATGGGGTAAAAAGTGAGAAAACCACTCAGCTTGATATTGGTGCTCAATATACCGGGGAACGTTTTAATGGTTGGGTATCCGCCTATGTAGGGCGTGTAAATGATTTCATTTTATTTAGATATAGCCCGACAAATGCCCGTATTAGCCAGGCTGATAACGTTAATGCCAATATCATGGGTGGAGAAATGGGCTTTGGTTATCAATTGACAGATCATTGGAAAACGGATGCCAGCCTTGCCTATGCTTGGGGAGAAAACCGGACGGATAACAAGCCGATGCCTCAGATCCCGCCTTTGGAAGCCCGCTTCGGCTTGACCTATGAACGTGGTGATTGGAGTAGTACCGGCTTGTGGCGATTGGTGAGCAGCCAGCATCGGATTGCCGTGGGGCAGGGGAATGTCGTCGGCAAAGATTTTCAAAATAGTTCAGGTTTCGGCGTATTCTCTGCCAATGTTGCCTATAAGGTTAACAAAGATGTAAAAGTGAGCGCTGGCATTGACAATATCTTGGATAAAGAATATAGCGAACACCTTAACCTTGCCGGTAATAGCACCTTTGGTTATTCAGCGAATACCTCAGTGAATGAACCCGGCCGGACGGTGTGGGCGAAAATAGATGTAAAATTTTAATGAGAAAATGGCGTCCAATTATTGGACGCCAATATTTGTTTACCCTTTTCCATATCGATGATTATTTCTTATTACCGATATACCCGTCATCTTTCAAGTTGCCTCTTTGTTGGCTGCACTCACTCACCCCGGTCACATAGTTTGCTATGCTCCCGGGGATTCGCTCCCTTGCCGCCGCGATGCATCTTGAAATCCATTGGGTATATACGGATAGACTTTGACGTAATCAACATCGAATGTTGCGGTTGTTTTATTTATCGAGCCATAACCTTGTGCTGGATAATTGCGTGGTACTTCGGAGCTTAAAATAATATATTGGTTGGCGATTGAAATTGGAACTTGATCTAACCCCGCCAGATTTTGCGGAATATCATCAATATAAAATGTATAACCACTTGGTGTCCATGCCACGGCAAATTTGTGGAATTGACCATCAGCAAGTTTATTTGTAGACAATCTCTTTGACCACTCCTTATTACCCCCATACTTTTCAATGAAAAGCCGTGAGGATCGATGAATAGAACCCCGTTCATTGGAACGGGGAATATGACAGATTTACATTATTTCGATGCATCCAGAGCTTGAGCAAGATCGGCAATAATATCATCGATATGTTCAATGCCGATTGACAAGCGAATCATATCCTGAGATACGCCGGCTTTAATTAACTCCTCATCATTTAATTGGCTATGCGTTGTTGACGCTGGATGACAGGCAAGTGATTTAGCGTCGCCAATGTTAACCAGTCGCACAATCAATTTTAGTGCGTCAATAAATCGTGCGCCGGATTGCTGACCGCCTTTAATACCGAAAGAGAGGATAGCTGACGGTTTCCCATTCACATACTGTTGAGCCAGTTTATGTTCCGGGTGGTCTGACAACCCTGCATATTTCACCCAACTAACTTGAGGATGCTCTTGCAGATAATGAGCGACTTTCAGTGCATTTTCTGTATGACGTTCCATTCTTAATGCCAGTGTTTCCAATCCTTGTAGAATAAGGAAAGCATTAAAAGGTGACAGTGCAGCGCCCATATTACGTAGCGGTACAACGCGGCAATGCCCGATAAATGCAGCCTTGCCAAATTGCTCGGTATAAACGACGTTATGGTAGGAGGGATCTGGGGTAGTCAATATAGCAAACCGTTGCTTATATTTTTTCCAGGGGAAATTGCCGGAATCGACAATGATGCCGCCAATAGAGTTACCATGCCCTCCCATATATTTGGTTAAAGAGTGAATCACAATATCAGCGCCATGCTCGAAGGGGCGGCAAAGCACAGGAGTAGCGACAGTGTTATCAACAATTAAGGGGACGCCATGACGATGAGCCACTTCGGCAAATTTTTTCAGATCAACAATATTACCGGCTGGATTACCAATAGATTCACAAAATACCGCCTTGGTACGATCATCAATCAGTGACTCCAATGCTGCAATATCATCGTGTTCAGCAAATCGTGTTTCAATACCGAATCGCGGCAATGTGTGAGCTAGCAGGTTATAAGTGCCGCCATATAACTTAGCAACAGATATAATGTTATCTCCAGCGCTAGCAATGGATTGAATCGCACAAGTGACGGCCGCCATGCCAGATGCAACGGCCAAAGCGGCTATTCCTCCTTCAAGTAGAGCAACCCGTTTTTCCAATACATCATTGGTTGGGTTCATAATGCGGGAATAGATGTTGCCTTCAACCTTTAAATCAAACAGATCGGCACCATGTTGAGTATCGTCAAACGCATAGGATGTTGTTTGATAGATAGGAACGGCAACGGCTTTAGTTGTTGGATCAGGGGAATATCCGCCGTGGATAGCAAGAGTTTCTGGTTTCATTTTCGATCTCTTCTTTTACGGTAAGATGACATATATCTTTGTTGGCTACACTCGCTCACCCCGGTTACATAGTTTTCTATGCTCCTGGGGATTCACTCCCTTGCCGTCGCGATGTATCTTGAAATCCATAGGATATATTTCCGATAATTCTTTATTAATTAAAGAAATAATTTGAAAAAGTTACTAATTATCTGATTTAGCTATGCTAGCATCTTTATTTTTTAAGAATGTGGATATTATCACAAAAGCCTTCAACGATTTCAGCCAAGTAACATTAACTATTAAAATAAAAAATGAGAACAAAATATACAAATAAATATCCAATCTTTTAGAAAGATCACAAAAATTTCTGTGAAATAGTTAGTTTTCGTTAGATTGCTTTAATTTATTTCTTCACTGTTGCCTGAATGAAAATAGAAGGTATACTCATCGTTCAGATTTTTTCAAACTTTTTTAAATGATTTTGGTCGTAATTTATTGTTAGTATGATCAATATTGGCACTAACCAATAAATTAATAGGATTCTTATGGCTAAGTTTTCAAACCGGCGGGAGTTAAAACAACTTTTATTTTTCTCTTTCCCTATCATCGTTAGTCAGATAGCACGTACAGCAATGAGTTTTGTGGATATTGTGATGTCTGGTCACTATGCCACGGCTGATTTAGCAGCCGTAACATTAGGAAGTAGTATTTGGTTTCCTATATTTGTATTAGGATATGGGACGATTATCATGCTGGCCGCAGATGTAGCTAAGCAGAAAGCGCAACATGATGACGAAGGGATTAAAGACAGTCTTAAAAATTACTTGTTTCTGGCGGTGATACTTTCGATACCAATAATTCTTTTATTAATATTAGTTAGCTGGCTACTTTCGTTTATAGGCATCGATGAGCATATTTTAGAAATCACACAGGGCTATGTTATTGCTCTGGCCTGTGGTGTTCCTAGTGTTATGATATTTAACGTTTTTCGTTCATTTCTACAAGGATTGGAAGACACAAAAATCGCAATGTATTTGTCTGCGGGTGCTTTATTATTGAATATCCCATTAAATTACATATTTATTTATGGAAAACTGGGTTTGCCAGAAATGGGGGGCATTGGCGCGGGTATTACAACTGCAATTATTAATAATCTCATTGCTGTATGCTTGGTTATCTATTTTTTGCTAAAGAAGGAATATCGGCGATATAGGCCAGATTTCAGTTTACCAAAATATAATTCTTTGATTAAAACTTTTTATATTGGTATTCCAAGTGGATTGGCTCTTTTTGTTGAAATGGTTTTTCTGGATGTGATTGCGATAACCGCTGCTCCTTTGGGGGCGCAAGTCATTGCTGCACATAATATTATGCTTAATATTACCTCTATCATCTATACCATAACTGGGGGAATTGCAGCTGCTGTAACTGTGAGAGTCGGTTCCTATATTGGTAAGAGAGATAGAACATCATTAACAGGTACTATAAAGATCTCAATTGCTTTAATTTTATCTATTTCCGCAGTTATTGGTGTTTTAATCTACTATTTCGCAGGTTCATTTATTTCACTCTATACTAACGACAATGGAGTCATAATAATTGCGCTTAACATAATCTTTCTGTTATGCCTGTTCCAATTCTTTGACTCTTGCCAGGCAGCTTTATCCGGTATTTTACGGGGTTTTCATGATACCCGCTCGGTATTTTACGCACCGTTATTCGGTTATTGGCTAGTGGGTTTGCCATTAGGGTTTATTTTGGCTTTGACAGACTGGATAACCGAGAGAATGGGAATTATAGGATTTTGGTATGGCTTGGTTTTGGGGCTTTTTGTGAACGCTATTTTGCTGTTTATCATATTAAAGGTTAGGCAGAGAGGAATGATTTCTCGGTTAATTTCTTAATTTAACCACATAGTTGATGCAGCAAGGATATAAAGAACCTGAATAATACCTATATTAGCCTAATAGTTATCATATCTACATTTAATTCTCTATACCCGTCATCTTTCAAGTTGCCTCTTTGTTGGCTGCACTCACTCACCCCGGTCACATAGTTATCTATGCTCCCGGGGATTCGTTCCCTTGCCGCCGCGATGCATCTTGAAATCCATTGGGTATATATTCGATATAATAGTTTTTTCTATTTAAATCATTTAGGTGAAATATATCTTTTTGATTTTTAGTTCTCATTGTCAAATATTTCTTGATTAATGTGAAATAGTTAATTTCAGATTAAATGGTTTCTATGATGATAATAATCATTGCATTAATTTCTTTTTAAAATAATTTCTCATTCATATATCGGTATGTATTGATTTTTTTACACTCATTATTGGTGATTCATCTAAGATTATATCTATTATAATATTATGGTTATGGTGAATATTTATTTAATAATTAAATGGTTAGCTGTATTAATTGCCATTCTATACAAATAGACAAGATTATTTTATGATAATGATTATCATTTCATTTTTTATTAAAAGTGCGTTAATATGCGCGGCAGTCTTCGGACGGTACTAAAACTATGTAATAAGCAATACTCTAACATTTAATTAGTTAACATAAGGAATATGCTATGAATAAGGTTAAAGTGTTAATTGCAGTATTAGGTACATGTGGATTAGTTACACAAGCTATAGCGGCCCCAGGTTTTGAGCAAACTCAAGATTTTGATAAGAATAAATCCAGCATTAAGGTAGGTGTGACTAGGGCGGGTGGTGCTGGTCATGCAAGCCCTGGAGGGGAACCAGGAGTTGGGGTACATTCCATTGCTGGTGGTCAAATTGTTAGTTTCTCAGGGCTTACCCGTTATGCCACAGCGGATGCGAATGGCATTCATAAAATTTCTATGCCTGGATCGGGTAGCCACAATGGTATGGGGGTGTTTAATTTCAGTAAAGTGGCTAATGCTGATGTCTATTTTGGGGAATGGTCACAAACCGGTAAGGTGACTGATACTACTCATACCGCCTATTATTCCGGTAAAGATGTCACGACTAATTTACCTACCGGTGGTATCGCAACTTATACGGTTAAAGGAGTTAACCAATATAGTGGTAGCAATGCCCTGCATGGGACATTTACTGCGGATTTCGGTCAGAAAAGACTGACTGGTTCAATAGCAAATAGTGCGCTCACTGTTGGTATTAATTCCGTTATTAAAGCTGATGGTTCATTTACGGGTAGGGCAACCGCTGGAAATCTTGTCGGGACAAACAATGGTCACTTCTTTGGCGATAATGCATCTAGTTTAGCTGGTGTGGCTAAATTTAATGCAGATCACAGTAAAGATACTGCCTTTGGCGGAATTAAGAACCCATAATATGAGTTTGTGGTGACTGGATAAGACAAAGTTCATATGGGCTTTGTCTTATTTTTGGTTCGACAATTAAGCAGTGATATTAACGATGTTAAATACCCCAATTGTTCGTTTTGCTTTACTCATTAGCTGTTTGTTTATAAAGCCATCTCTGGTGTTGGCAGATGAAGATACCGGTAGAAGATTGTGGCATAACGTACAGCGAAATTTGCAAGATCAAGAAAAAGCGCTGGTTACAGATGAAACTGTAAATAAAAAGACAGATCATTTATCGATAGTACTTAATGGTCAAACGTTTAGTGTTGAAAATAATGTGAATGATATTGGTCAGGCGCTCTATTTAGCCATTAATCATCAACAAGTGAAGGATGTCGAGCGCTTTTTGTTGATATACCAGAAGTTACCTGGACATGATACCCAATTGGTCCATTTTGCTCAGGCAAATCTGGCGCGTTCTCAGGGTGACTTGGCAGCAGCAGAACTGCATTATCAGGCCATCTTGCAGCAACAACCTGATTTTACCCGGGTTAAATTAGAGTTAGCCAGGGTCTATTATGAGAATCAAAAAAATAGAGAAGCCAGTTTACTATTTAATGAGATTTCAGCAGTTAGTCGCGATAATGAAAATAAATTACCACCGGCAGTCATTAAGAATATAACTAATTATCAGGAGGCGATTAATTTGCGCAATTCCTGGCGTGGATCTTTCTCCGTGGGATATATCTTTAACGATAACACGAATATGTCGCCAGATAAGCCCCCTACTTGTACTGAATATCATAAAGATGTTGGTTGTATAACTGAACGTAGGTTGCCTATGGCAAAGAAGGCAAACGGTATTAGTTATGATGCTACGTTACGTAAGATATATCCACTAAGTGGTCATCATGGTGTTTTTTTACGTTCGATGACTTATGGAGAAAGCTATCGTCATCACAGTGAGGAGAATGAAAATACTACTTCTGCTTATTTGGGATATAGTTATAAAACACAACAAAATGATTTCCTAATGGGGCCAGTCGTTGAGTTTAATTATGTTGGTAATCATTCCCGTTATCGTACTACGGGAGTGAAAACCGAATGGATGCATATTCTATCTAAAAACCTGGCATTAAATTTGGAAGGTGAATATAAGCAGTTTCGTTATCATAAACTTTATAATCATAATGACGGTAATATGACTTCTGTTTATGCTACCTTATCTTATTATTTAACTGATCAAACCATTACCTTTGCGGGTGGTGATTGGGTTAATAAAACCAGTGTTGAAAAAGCGGATGATTATCAGCAAAAAGGCGTGCGAGCGGGCATTTCCACTCAATTATATCCGGGAATTAATGCAGTGGTATTTACTGCATTACGCCAACGGCAATTTGGTGATTACAGTGTACCTCTAAATGCACGTCGTAAAGATAATGAACAATTCTATGCGGCAATTGTGAGTATGCCTAAATTTGAAGTTTTTGGTTTAACTCCGGTAATTACTTATCGATTTAGAAAAAATAGTAGTAATGTTGATTGGCTCTATTCCTATAATAAAAATGAAGTGTTAGTCAAGTTTGAAAAGTATTTTTGATACTGATTGAAGTAACAAGTTATACCCTATGGATTTCAAGATGCATCGCGACGGCAAGGGAACGAATCCCCGGGAGCATAGGTAACTATGTGACCGGGGTGAGGAGTGCAGCCAACAAAGAGGCAACTTGAAAGATAACGGGTATATTTCAATCCACACTATGGCAGATAATGACTATGTATAAATTAAATAATAAATATAGCAAAATAACATTCATGCTGGCATTAGCCTACAGTATGATGCCCTATCGTTCTGATGCAGAAACACTAATAACCTCGGCTCAATCATCTAAACAGCCAGCTGAAAATAAGGCTGACCTTGGTAAAATTAACGTTTCAGCGACCAGTGAAAAAGATGAGGCAGGTTATGATGCGGTTTATGATAAAGATATTACCAATATTTACTTGGGTAAGGATTTGGTAGAACGTTATAAGGGTGCTTCACCAGCGGATGTTTTAAAAAGTGCAGTCGGCGTATTTAGTGGTGATTCGCGAAACAGTGGCGCATTAGATCCTAATATTCGAGGTATTCAAGGGCAGGGACGGGTTCCTGTTACCATTGATGGTACTGAGCAGGCAATTACCACTTGGCGTGGTTATAACGGTGCGAATAATCGTAATTATATTGATCCTAACTTGATCAGCAGCATTGAGATAGAAAAAGGCCCATCACTGACACGTGGAGTAAAAGGTTCGATCGGTGGGGCGGTAATGATCAAAACTTTGGGTATTGATGATGTGGTACCAATAGACGAACGATTTGGTATTAACTTGAAATTGGAAACCAGCAGTAATGCGGTTAAGGAACGAGTACCGCATCTGGAATTAGGGCAAGATTATCGGGATATTCCCGGTTTTAATCAGGGATTTAATTATGTTGATCCTGCGTTAGAAATTACGCCAAAAACGTCAAAAGATAATAAATTATTGGGCCTAAAAGATAATGCGATACGTCTAGCGTTAGGTACCCGACAGGAATATTTTGATTTAATGGCAGCTTATAGTTATCGCAGTAAAGGAAACTATTTTGCCGGTAAGGGGGGTGCTCATCGCTATGATGATCCCATTAATAAAAAGGATATAGAGATCCTTGATGGTGGTACCCGGTCGTATGATCCTTATTTGCCTTTTGTTGCACGTATATATCGCCCCGGAAATGAAGTGCCGAATACCTCCAGTGAAATGGAATCTTGGTTGTTTAAAAATAACTGGTATTTGGCTAACCAACAGACGATTGGGTTTGGTATCCGCGATACTAAAACGATTTACGGGGAGATTATGCCTTCGCGGCTTGGTTGGGCTCGGGCAGAAAATAACGTTTTACCACAGTGGCCGCTAGCGAATGTACATCAGCAGGCATTTAACTTGGATTATAAATGGAAACCTGACGGGAACAAATGGGTTGATTTTGATATGAAATTTTGGATTACCCGTACTATCAGCGATACCAATACTGCCGGGGGATATCCACGTGAACCGCGAGAGCGGGATGCTGTTTGGGATGTAAATGGTAAGGAAAGAGATCCAAATAAAGATGGTCGCTTGGTAGATACTGCTTCTACCAATACCCATAATAACCGTTGGGGTGTTGATCTCTCTAATGCTTTCGAATTGACCTCAAATTTAGATTTAACCTTGTCAGCTAGCCTACAACAGGAACGTTTAGGTTCCCATGATGATTATAAAGGGAAGAATTTTTCTAGTTTTCGATCACCCCCAAGAAAAGGACGCCGCCAGGAGAATAATATTGCTTTTAATTTTGACTGGCGGCCTACCTCATGGTTGGCATTAAGTGCTGGCGCTAGACGGGTAAGTTATTGGTCTAAGGATGATTTTTTAAATGAACGTTTGGCTGCCCGTGATATTGGTTATAGTAACAGTGAAAAATTGGTTGGCCAGGGGATACGATATCTGAGAACACTTACTGAGCAGGAAGCTATGTTGTATAAAAAATATAGTAATTGCGTTGATGACTGTTTTGATGATTTAGATGAATATTTAGAATATGAAGAAAAGAAGATCACAGAATCAAAAGAACGGGATTCAGTTCTTCGCCCTATGGCGCCGGTAGATGTGCTTTGGAAATATCATGACGATGGTAAGTTATATAAACAAGATAACCCTTATTTCAATGGGGAGCTTGATATGAATGAGCGCGTTATTGATCCTATAACGAATAAAGAAGTGTATAAATATGAATACAGTGCTGCTCAACAGAATAGCCGTTATATTGATGACTCTGGAGAAATACTAAATAATAGTGATAAGGGTGTTTATAAAGCGAAAAGTGAACAAGAGCGTTGGTCTAAACAACCTAAACGTAAAGATCATGCCTGGGCGCCGGTATTTTCCGCAACAGCCTATGTGAGTGATAATGCACGTATCTATACCCGCTATGCCGAAGCAGTACGTATGCCAAGTATTTTTGAGGATACCGTTGGCTTTTCTTCCGGTTTGACTGATAAGCCTACATGTGCTTTTAAACCTGAACGTAGTAAAACAGTGGAAGTGGGTTATGTGCATGATTTAAGTCAGTTATTGGGTGCGGAACGTAATGCGGATATTAGATTCGCTTATTATAATACCATCATTGAGAATGTTTTTGACCGTGACAGTAACTTTGTATTTACTCAATTAGATAAACAGAAATTATCCGGTTTAGAACTACAGGGGCGTTATGATAACGGTAATTTCTTTACCCATTTTGGTCTATCTTATAATCTTAAAAATAAAGTTTGCGATAAAACCGCATCACTTATGTTAGATCCAAGAAACCAATTTGGTGTTCCTGAATGTATTGATGGCGGTTTTCCCGGTGGTTTTTTAAGGACAACTATCCCACCTCGTTATTCTCTTAATCTGAATATTGGTGGCCGGTTATTAGATGAAAATTTAGAAATCGGCAGCCGAGTGTTATATCACAGCAGTGTGGAGAATAAGGATGAAAAATGGTTAATGAAAAAAATACCCGGTGTTTATAAAGGGATAAATAATAATCCGATGCGTTGGAACTCGGTAATGACTGTAGATGCTTATATTAATTATCAGGTTACACCAGATGTGGTTGTTGAATTATCTGGCACCAACTTAACCGATCGCTATTATCTGGACCCGTTAACGCGTTCCATGATGCCAGCGCCTGGGCGAACGTTTAAGCTTAGTGTCACCAGTCGGTTCTGACTCTTTAAGGGAGATTAGCCGGTTGCGGTTAAGAGCGCTGGCAATCTCCACAGATAACGAACGGAAAGATGGCTTGAAGTTATGATGAGAAATCGTTTTTATATTGGTTTGTTTGCTTCTTTACTGTTACATGCGGGTCTTGTTGGATTTATGGCGAGGCATTTACTGCGTGATGACAGTGCGAATAATCAATTAGTGAATTCGCCAATAATGAGTATGTCAATAGAAATGGTTGCTTCGGCAGCACCGGCCGGACAGGAACAACCGGTAGAACCGGAACCTATTCCACCCCCGTTACCGCCAGAGATAGTGGTAGCGGAATCGCCACATGAGGCAAAAATAGTCCTTAATAAGCCTGCGGATAAGCCACGGAAACAAGAACGCCCGGAGCCACCGCCAGAAAAACATGCGGATGCTAAACCGAAGAGCAAGCCTCAGCCACAGAAAGAGCCGGTAGAAGATCCTCAACCAAAACTAGCAGAGCGCGGGCGTAAACTAGGGGCAGAGCAAAATCAACCAGAGCAAACGGAGGGGAGTTCTCAGTTAGCAGGGAGAGATGCTGTGGATTCACAAGCTGGCGCTCGTCAGGCGACGACCAGTCAACCGATCACTGGCGTTGGAGCTGATGAGTTACAAAGCTATCAGTCCGCCTTACGTCGTGAAATTGAAAAACATAAACGCTATCCGCGTCGGGCTAAGAAGATGAAGCAACAGGGTATCGTACAGGTCAGGTTTAGCTTGCTGGATAGTGGTGATTTGACGAATCACCAATTAGTGCAGAGTTCAGGCGCTGATGAATTAGACCGCGCTGCCCTTGCGGCTATCCAACAAGCTCGGTCGGTAGGGCTAAAACCGGCCGGTTTGCCAAGGGAGCTTACTTTAGCAATAGAATTTAATTTGAAATAAAGGTTTGGGCAGCGAAGAGATTGTCGCTGCCTTGATAATAGTGGCGTCATGTGGGGATGGCGTATTTCGTGTTTATCATTTATCGCTTTATAAACCGTCAGCATCGGTAAATAGGTATGCTGAATCAATGGGCGTAGTTGATTAATATGTTCGTCAGATAAAAAGTCATGTGTTGCTTGTACCGAGGCTTCCCAGATTTCGATCAGTTTATTGAAATCGGCCTTTATCGCTTGCTGAATCCTCATATTCATTCTTCTTAATCTTTTATTTCTCTAAACCGATGATGAATTAACACTATCACATTTGTTGTGATGGATCGCTTCAGATATTACTCAGGCTTAGCCGTTATTCCTATCCATTATTCTTATCAGAATCTTATGCTGTCTGTTTTGTGATCTATTTCATGAAACAAAGGAGAGAATTCAATCTATTTGGTCTAATATTACTTTTTATAGATAGTTGAAATTTAACCAATTTGATTAATTGAACAATCAAGCAACACTAAACTTTAAAACCTAAAAAAACAATGCGGAATTCTCTCTATTACTAACTATAATGAGGTATTGGTTAATCAGAAAGGGGATTGCGTCATATCTCATTAACGTAGTTTCGATTTGGATTGATCATTTCAGTTGGACGGTTAGTTCAATGATAAATATAAAATAACTTCTTGAGGATCATATTAATGAAAAGGGCATTTATATTTACACCAGGCATGTTAGCACTTTCGATAAGTGCAATTTCGAATGCACACGCTTATGACCATCTATATGTTTTTGGTGATAGCTTGAGTGATGGTAGAAAAGGTCATCGATACATGATAAATGGTAAAACTAATAAGTTGTATAATGATCTTATTGCTCAACATTTAGGGACTAAACTGGAGCCTTTCGATGAAGGTGGGACTAATTACGCCGTGGGTGGATCGACTGCTGTTCCTGATGTGAACAAAGATAACAATACTCAAAATCAAGTAGATAATTATTTGGCAAGCCACGGTGGTCGTGCTGATCCTAATGGTATGTATGTTCATTGGGTTGGTGGTAATGATATTCAGGCGGCATTGAGAGATCCAGGCGACGCACAAAGAATGGTTGAAGGGAGCGCTAAAGCGGCTGCATCCCAAGTACATATGCTTCTCGATAAGGGGGCCGGATTAGTGATCGTGCCTACGGTTCCTGATGTTGGTATGACGCCGAAGATTTTGGAGCTTGTTATCGGTACACGAGCCACTTCTAAACAGATGGATGAAATTCATGCGATACTAAATGGATATACCACAATTGATAGAGACACTCGCCTTAAAATTATCGACGGTGTTTTTAAAAAGATGGAGTCAGTAGTTTCAAAGGAAGATGCCAAAAAAGCTGAGGATAGTTATAAGAAATTAAGTAGCAACGCTTCAGCATTGGTTGACAGCTATAATAAATTAGAAGATACCGCACTTAGCAAGAAGGGCGGCAATATTGTTCGGGTTGATGTTAATGCACTTTTGCATGAAGTCATTGATAATCCTTTACGCTACGGTTTTTCCAATACCTTAGGCTATGCTTGTGTTCGGGATAGGGATGCTAATATTTGTAGTTCTGATGATACCGGTTTTGATGCCAGTAAATCCTTTTTGTTCTCTGACGATTTTCATCCAACTCCAGACGCACAGCGTATGGTTGGTCAGTACACTATTTCAATCCTTAATGCTCCACATCAGGTTATGTCACTGACGAATACCAACAATGTGCCGGTGAAAGGAGCGCTTGCCTCTCTTGACAACCGTTTGCAGCAGCTGCGCAGCGTGGGTAACGAGCAGAGTAAAATAGGCGTATTCGGTGGTTATAGTGGAAATCACAACAGTACATTGACACTGGGTAGTGACTATCAACTCACGGATAATATTCTGTTAGGCGGGATGATCTCGCGTTATCAGGATAAGCGCTCAGTTAATCATTTCCGCGCTGATGGCCGTGGTTATCTATTCACCACTTATGGCTTATGGCGTTACTACGATAAAGGTTGGATTAGCGGCGATCTTCACTATTTGGACATGAAATATGAGGATATTACGCGCGGTATCGTGCTCAATGAGTGGCTGCGCAAGGAGCATGCTTCGACAACCGGTCATCAGTGGGGAGGACGCATTACCGCGGGTTGGGATATTCCGCTGACATCTACGGTGATGACCAGCCCGATTATCCAGTACGCTTGGGATAAGAGTTATGTTAAGGGTTATCGTGAATCAGGTAATAGCAGTACGGCTATGCATTTCGGTGATCAACGTTACGATTCTCAGGTCGGAACATTAGGCTGGCGTCTGGACACTAATTTTAGTCGTTTTAACCCTTATGCCGAAGTTCGGTTTAACCATCAGTTCGGCGATAGGCATTATCAGATTAGTAGTGCCATTAACTCAACTGAGACATCTTTCGTTAGTAAAAGCCAAAAGCAAGACACTAACTGGCGTGAATACGTTATCGGTATGAATGCTGCTATTACAAAAGATTGGGGCGCTTTTGCGTCAATATCGCGCAATGATGGTGATGTTCAGAATCACACTTATGCTTTCAGCTTAGGTGTTAACGCCAGTTTCTAATTTCTGGTTAAAAGATACACGTTGATAAAACAGTAGCTCTCTGCTTGTCGTAATAGTGTGGCTATTATCGTAGTAATGCCCGACAACGTGATCGGGCATTTTTCGTGATGATTGCCTCATATCTTGGGTTGTTTATATACCCGTCATCTTTCAAGTTGCCTCTTTGTTGGCTGCACTCACTCACCCCGGTCACATAGTTCGCTATGCTCCCGGGGATTCGCTCCCTTGCCGTCGCGATGCATCTTGAAATCCATAGGGTATAAATATCCGGCCGGACAATTTGCCAAACAAAGTTTTCCTCGTTCACTGGGGAATAACCCATTTTTTCATACAGCCACGGTGCCATCGAAGTGACGAGCATAATATGACGAAGCTGTGCTATTTGGGGATGTTCCAGGCAACATGTCATTAGCCAGCGCCCTAATCCCAATCCTCGATAGTCGTCTAAAATAAAAACATCACTAAGATAACCAAAGGTTGTGAAGTCAGTCACGATACGAGCAAATCCTATTTGCTGAGTATTTTTATATAGACCAAAGTTCAAGCTATTTTCGATCGACAACTTAACTGTTTCCTTGTCAATTCCTTCTGCCCAAATGGATTTCGTTAAAAACTGCTGTATGATCATAATATCTAATTTATTTTTATCTGTAGTGACAACATATCCATCCTTTTCCCAACGATGCAATTTTTCCATGCCAGGCTTCCTCTTAAGATAAAATGATAATAATGGGTTATGATATCTCTGTGCTTAAATGTTTTGCCGAGACTTTTATCATGGAAAGAATATAGCGATTTGAATGAATAATGCCATAGGGCCGTATGTTGCTTCTTCAAATTTTCGACTATATAGACAGGCCATTCTGTACAGAACAGACATCCATTTATTCAGAATTGTTTGACATTAGATAGACTTAATTTTGTCTTCCGGTATATACCATCGGAGAGAATTCTTAATGGGAGACGGAGTTACCATAACTAATCCTTTGTTAGCCAGTTTCAATAACAGATAACGTGCTTTGTAGATGGTGAAATCGCATTGTTCCGCTACATCACGCGTACTAGGCCATGATTCTGGTGGGGGAGCCGCTTGCATTTTACGAATAGTACATAATTCGGATATGACATTGAGTATTTGATCCGTCTGGGAAGGTTGAGTCGAATCTTTCCGGTTTTCCATATTAACTCCAGGCTTTATTGAACCCAGTTGGATATCTTGAGTAATTAGGATAATCCAACGGTTAATTTCAACACATGAGGGCAATCTGAATGCTTTATACCCTATGGATTTCAAGATGTATCGCGACGGCAAGGGAGCGAATCCCCGGGAGCATAGATAACTATGTGACCGGGGTGAGTGAGTGCAGCCAACAAAGAGGCAACTTGAAAGATGACGGGTATATTCAGTCATAAAGAATTGCCGGGTATATCCTGTTTGGTCAAGGTTGGTTTTTATACGATGCAGAATGATTATATCGAAAAATTGAAATTTTAGATCTTTTAATTTGAAAAACAAATTGCATAAAGTATTTTATTCTTATATAGATATAATTTGCGACACTATAGATCGCAAATGATCGTATTGAAATGTTATCTAAGTATTTTGTTGTGAAATTATTTGAATTTGTATTTTTTGTTTTTATTAATTGAATTATTCTGTAATACTTGAAAGGTTGATAGGGTCATGGTTCATATATAAATATTTTTTATGATTTATTACTGGCACAAATTTTTCTAATCTTCATAAGATTAAAATAGGATTGATAATAAAATTATTTATTTAAAATATATTGTTGTTCTATGCCGGTATTGATCGTTATTAGATAATCGTAATAATTTGAAATGAAAATGAATAAAATTATAATATCGGCCATGTTAATATTGGGTGTTGTGTCTATTGCATTTATAGCACATAAAGCTGATCGAAGTTATATCACAGTGACCTTTAATGGCGCTATTATTGCTATACCTTATTCTACCGGACAGGATCTTTTGGGTAAGACTGTAAATCCTGGGAAAATTTCCAACGTAATATTGAAAAAGGCGAGAGCTTCAACCCATAAAAGTCTTGAGAACCATTTGGTAAATTGCAGATTACAACCAGTAGTTCATCAGTTATTATCCCGGGCAACATTGAAAATATTGCTGGCTTTACCTTGGGTGGCTAATAAGACGGATAAATCTCCGAAGTTGTGCCAGCGAAAGAAGCTTCATATATTCAGATTAATGATAAATTTTACTTTTTAATAGCTATTTCTTGATTATGAGACAGTTGAGGTTTGATTATTTTCAATAAAATTTTGGTGTTTAAGTTATCCTCACTATATAATTTATTTATTCATGATATCTCTCAATATTAAATTATTTTCATATCAATCTATAATTAATCTTATAAGTTTGCAATTGAATCATTTATTTATAAAAGTAATTAATTTATTGGATATTAGTTGTATATTGCTTGAGTAACAATATTGATATTTTTAATGAATTAATTCTATTGTATAAATAAGTAATATGTTTGTTAGATAAATATCAGTAAATATTAATTGAGAAATATTCTTGCAATAGATCATTTGTAAACAAAATTAAACATTAATAACGTGATTTTATTGTTGATTTATGTTAACAATAATAAATATAAAGCATCTATTTTAATGTTAATTTTTCCTTGTTAATTGTTATCGAAGAATAAATATATACCCAATGGATTTCAAGATGCATCGCGACGGCAAGGGAGCGAATCCCCGGGAGCATAGATAACGATGTGACCGGGGTGAGTGAGTGCAGCCAACAAAGAGGCAACTTGAAAGATGACGGATATAGGCTTTTAACCGTTTAATAACGTTGTAAATACCGGCTTTCCTTTAGCATTGATTGTTATCTGTTCTGTTAAAATAGTGATTTTGGTTTTGTATTTTCTAACGAAAAAAGCATGAAAAATAACAAAAACGTGAACAAACATGGCAAAACATCGTTTTTCGGACAACATTTTTTTGAGCTGTATATGGATCATGTGGAGCATTGCTCTGGGATTCTATCTGGCTGGTAATTTTTTTGGCTGTGCAGTGACAGCGATTCTCTCTTTTTTGGCTCTAATATTTTGCTTTATTCACATGAGGTCGAGATTAAAAACTATGTTTGGAAAAAAAGCAGAGGCAGCGGCTGTTGAGCCGGTATCTCAATTTGTTGATGATAAAAAGAACGCCGGTGCAGAGGCTCGTCGTTGTACTATTGTTGCCAAAAGCTCGGTATTTAAGGGCGATATTGATGTAGAAGGTGATATACAAATCTGGGGCAAAGTGATTGGCAATATCCGGGTGAAAGAGGGTGCGATCCGCATTATGCATGCTGGACGGGTTGAAGGTGAACTTAGCGCGCCAGAAATCATTATTGATGGTGACGTTGTGGGGACTTGCTGTGCAGCAACGTTGGATATTCTTGAACATGGTGAGCTGCGTGGAATCAGTCGTTGTGGCAGTATGTCTATCAAGCGCGGAGGCCTGTTTTTTGGGCAATCGGAACAGGTTGAAAACAAAACAGCATCTGAACGTGTTGTACCAATAAAAGATACCAATAATGATAAATCTAAAGATAAGGCCACGGTAAAAACAAGTGCCTGATAAACCAGGCCCGTGTGACATCTGATTCAGAGACTTTTGGCACGGGCCACTTCCTTTTTAGTTTAAATCATGTTGTTCTATTTCCTCTGATTAAAGTATATGGTTAGGTATCCTATTTGTTAATTAATATTGGGAGGAGAAGAATATGGTTGTGGTGTTGGAAACAGACAGATTAATTATGCGTTCATGGAGAGAAGAGGACAGATTACCATTTTATCATTTGAATAGTAACGCAGAAGTTATGGAATATTTTCCTGCCACTTTGACGGTGGAACAGAGTAATACTATGGTGGATAGGATTATCCAAAGATTTGAGCAGCAGGGTGGTTGGGGATTATGGGCTGTAGAGCTGAAAGAGACCGGGGATTTTATTGGTTTTGTCGGTTTGAATATTCCTGTGGCGGAATTACCGTTTTCACCTTGTATCGAAATTGGATGGCGTCTTGATAAGCCATTTTGGGGTAAAGGTTACGCTAGTGAAGCCGCACGTAAAGCATTGGATTTTGCTTTCACCCAATTAAAACTTGAGGAAATAGTTGCATTTACGACAATTTCCAATTTGCGATCTCAAAAAGTTATGAAGCGGCTTGACATGGTGAAAGATGAAAATACTTTCTTGCATCCTTCATTACCGAATGGGCATCCGCTTCATGAACATGTGCTTTACCGGATTCGTCAATAATAGCGCTATTCTCTTTTCTGGTTTTCGTTACTTTGATGTTTTATACTATTGTTGCATAGATTGTATCTTGGAAATTCAAATGAAATATGAATTAGCTGTTATGGCGGCCTTGACTAAACTAGATCATCCTAATACCCGTTCAATTGTAGAAGCGACAGGGATATCTGAACGTAAGGTGCAACAGGTTTTGCAAATATTGCAACAAGACTTAGAGGTAAAGATTAACCGTATTAGAAATGGGAAGATCAGTTATTTTGAAGTTATTTCTTGGGGAATATTTGAAAGTGGTCAGGCAATTAACTGTAAATTGAGCGATTTGGATCTGGCTAAGTTTAAATATTCCCGTCAGCAAGAGAAAGATATTAGAAGCCAAAAGAATAGAAAAACAATAATGACAACTTATAGTGAAAAAAAACATTATTTTGACCGTGTGAAATTAAAAAACTATAGAGATAGTATGCGTCTTGAAGGGATGAATATTGTTACGAATAGTTTGCCTGAAACACCGAAAGAGCAAAAAAATCTTAAAGATAAACTAATTAGAAAATATAGTTTACAATGAGGTAGTTATGGTAGATAAATATGGAACAGGGCAAGATCCCTATACATATCCGGGCATAGATACACTTATCAATAAATTAGCTATTCGTGATCCTGTTGTTCTTGAGCAGGCAGAAAGGGAACTCACTGAACTTGCTATATTGAATATTTCATTCCAGGAACCACCTTACCATTTGCTCTTTTGGCGTCAACTCCATAAACAGATATTTTCTGATTTATACCCTATGGATTTCAAGATGGATCGCGGCGGCAACAGGGCGGGATTCCACTTTGTATTTAATTTAATCAAAGATAAGTTGACTACGGAATTCCCCTGACCAAATGGCTCTTCGACGTTTAGCCGCCTGACTGTCTTTTATACTGG
>NZ_JBHFKT010000013.1:0-118912 GCF_042879335.1 Photorhabdus sp. RM96S
CAGGGTCTGGTTCGGATTCATGGGCGAGTATTAAAAAGAAAAATAAGGAGAATGAGATCATATAATTACGGTTCATTCAAGGGGGGGTAAAAAAGTATGCTCGCGCCCTGGACCGGGGTGAGTGAGTGCAGCCAACAAAGAGGCAACTTGAAAGATGACGGGTATAGATATGAGTAGTGTAATCATTCATCATGACATTGAAATAACATTCCACCAGATTAAACTTTCAAATTAATTATTCAGTAATTTTAAATCTATATATTCCCCTAAATGATTAAAATATTCTTGCGTTAAATGAGGAATCGTACCTAATAAAGGAGCAGGTAACATGCGCTCTAATGTCGCCAAATATTCTTGCTGACGTTTGCCTGCGGGTTCAACCTCATTAGCTATCCAGCCTGCAAAATGTAACCCTGAACCTATAATCGCCTCCACGGTAAGTAGCGCATGATTAATACAGCCCAACTTCACCCCCACTGCCAAAATAACCGGCAGTTGCTCTTTAACCACCCAGTCAGCAAAAGTCACCGATTCTGATAAAGGGGTATACCAACCACCAGCGCCCTCAACTAAAACCCAGTCTGCTTTCTTTTCTAACTGATACAACCCCGTAGACATAACAGTAAAATCAATAGGTTGATTCAAGTCATCACTGGCAATATGGGGTGATGTCGCTTCAACAAATACTAACGGATTCACTTCTTCATATTGCAAAGATACAGAACTATTTGCCAGCAATGCCAATGCATCGGAATTACGAACACCTGCCGATGTTATTTCACTACCAGAAGCAACGGGTTTATAACCTGCTGTTTTATATCCTGCTTTAGTTGCCGCCTGTAACAAAGCACAACTTACAACTGTTTTACCCACTTCGGTATCTGTACCTGTCAAAAACCAGCACTTAGTCACGATGAATCACTCCAAAAACAACCTGATAGCTAAGAGGTAATTGTTCATTTTCTCGTGGATAAGCCTGTTCCAAAGCAGTCAGCCGTCCACGCGTCATCAGTCCTTGCTGTCGCCCATAATGAAGGTGAGTCGCACCAATTCCTTTCAGAGAACCCAATAGCGGCAATATATGAGAATATTGCTGGCGATAAACCTGACTAATAAGAAGATGCCGGAATCCTTGACAGGCATCTTTAATTGTCTGTTGCGGCAGGAACTGATTAATATGCTGATAGTTATCAACCGTACTCCAAGCTTGCTTCAATTCATGCAATGAACCTTTAGCCAAGGTGGAAAATAGAATTAATCCACCAGGGCGGGTTACCCGATAAAGTTCTCTTAAAGCACTGGATAAATTATCACACCACTGAACAACCAGATTACTGAAACAGATATCAACACTGTTGTCAGCAAGCCCTAAATGTTCAATGTCCGCTTGTAAATAATAGTCAGCCGCCAATTGCTTACGGGCATGAGCTAACATGCCTGATGCCAAATCCAACCCAATAACCTGCTTCCCCTGTTGTCGCCAGCGGTGACTAAAAAAACCCGTACCGCAACCCGCATCCAATATTAACTGACCAGGATGTCCAGCGGCTTGTTGCATGAGGAATTCACCGGTTTGCTGCTGTAATTTCGCTACCACATCATAATTGGCGGCCGCTCGTCCAAACGCTCCAGCAATCGCCTGTTTATTGGCAAATTCAGCTACGGAACCCATGCAACGCCTCCATCAACATATCAATATCCTGTGGCATATGACTGGCCGTCAAAGTAATACGTAATCTGGCGCTGCCCGGTGGTACTGTTGGTGGGCGGATGGCTTTAACCCAAATCCCTTTTTGTTGCAGATACTGAGACAAGGACACACTCAGCTCATTATCACTCACAATCAATGGCTGAATTGCGGTAGTTGAATCTGTCAGATTAAATGGCAGTTTTTGAGCTTGCCGGCGGAAGTAATTGATATTCTGCTGTAATCGTTGACGCAATTCATCACCAGATTGTATCTGCCGAACAGCTTCAGAAAGCGCCTGAGCCTGTGCGGGGGGCATAGAAGTGCTGTAGATCAGATGACGGGCATACTGAATTAGGTATTCTGCCGTCTGCTCATCACAAAGCACCGCTGCGCCACTCAACCCAAATGCTTTGCCAAAAGTGACAATCAAAATCTCCGGCTGGATTCCCTGTTGCCAACAGCTTCCCCTTCCCTGCTCACCACAGACACCAATACCGTGAGCATCATCCACCATTAACCAGTTGCCAGAAATTCTGGTTTGCTGATGAATATCGGCTAGCGGTGCGCAGTCACCATCCATACTGAACACACCTTCGGTTACCACCAGCGTCTTTCCAACACAAGGCGTTGCCAGTAAATTTGCAAGTGATTCAGGTTGATTATGCAGAAAACGCCGGAGCTGAGCGGGGGAATGCATAGCCGCTTCCATTAATGAAGCATGACTCAGACGATCGGCAATAATCCGATCCTGTTCCGTCATTAACGCGGCAATGACCCCCTGATTAGCAGAATACCCCGAAATAAACAGTAATGCTTTTGGATAACCCAGCCAGTCAGCCAATTGTTGTTCCAATAGCTGATGAGCCTTTGTATAACCCGTAATATGACCGGAACCACCACTACCAACACCATATTGTTCGGCTCCCCGCTGCCATGCGGAAATGATTGCGGGATTTGCACTTAACCCAAGGTAATCATTACTAGAAAAATTAAGATATTTGCCATCAGTGGTATACAGGAAACGCCCATCTGATTTCTGATTGACCTGCCGCTGACGCCATAGCGAAGTGTCCCAACGCTCAGACAATTGCCGAGAAAGATAAGATGACCAGTCCATTATAATGCCGCATTATAAAATTGTTCGTTATCCGCATTGATAATGGCTTCTGCCAAATGCTGCTGTTGCTGATTATCACCAAATGCTGTCTGAGTCTGCTGAGGATTAATGCCCAACTTGCGAAATAGTTGTAAATCTTTATCTTCCGCAGGGTTAGGTGTAGTGAGCAACTTACAGCCATAAAAAATAGAATTAGCGCCAGCCATAAAACACATTGCCTGTGTCTGCTCATTCATCTGTTCACGACCTGCGGATAACCGAACATGAGAAGACGGCATCATGATCCTGGCAACAGCGATCGTGCGGATAAAATCGAAAGGGTCTACATCTTCGTTCTCAGCCAATGGCGTACCTTTGACTTTAACCAACATGTTGATGGGTACACTCTCTGGCGGTTTTGGCAGATTTGCCAGTTGTACCAATAACGCGGCCCGATCACGTATCGCCTCACCCAGACCAACAATACCACCAGAGCACACTTTTATTCCGGCCTCTCGTACTTTATCAAGGGTATCCAATCTGTCCTGATAGGTCCGAGTCGTAATGATGTTGCCATAAAATTCCGGGGAGGTATCAAGGTTGTGGTTGTAGTAATCTAATCCTGCATCCGCCAGCCGCTGCGCTTGTAACCCATTGAGCATGCCCAGTGTCATGCAGGTTTCCATTCCCAATGCTTTGACTTCCTTAACCATTTTCTCCAGATAAGGCATATCCCTCTCATGGGGATTTTTCCACGCGGCACCCATACAAAAACGTGTTGAACCCGCATTTTTAGCCTTACGAGCAGAATCAATCACCTGTTCCACTTCCATCAACCGCTCTTTTTCAAGACCTGTTTTGTAACGGGAGCTTTGCGGGCAATATTTGCAATCTTCCGGACAAGCCCCGGTTTTGATGGAAAGTAGTGTACTGACCTGTACTTGCTGTGGGTCAAAGTAAATACGATGAACCTGCTGTGCTTGAAATAATAATTCGAAAAAAGGTTTATCAAACAGCTCTTGCGCCTGCTTAATTGTCCATTGCTTACGCTCAATCACAATAACATCTCCAGTGTAAAAAAAGTCTAGTCAGTTTAAATAATGCCGCTATACTGTCAACCAATTTTAATAAAATTGGTTTACGTTAAGCTTTATGACTTCTTCTGATATTGAATTTGATCTACACCATATTTGGCATCCCTATACCTCCATGACCAACCCTCTTCCGGTTTACCCTGTCGTTGGCGCTTCTGGGGTGGAAATCGAGTTGGCTGATGGCCGTAAGCTAGTGGATGGTATGTCTTCCTGGTGGGCCGCCATTCACGGATATAACCATCCGGTACTGAACCAAGCCGCTAAAATTCAGATTGATCAGATGTCCCATATCATGTTTGGTGGAATTACCCATCCACCCGCAATCGCACTTTGCAGGCAATTAGTGACAATCTCCCCGCCATCACTGGAATGTGTTTTTCTGGCTGATTCAGGTTCTGTTGCAGTGGAAGTAGCTCTGAAAATGGCATTGCAATACTGGCAGGCAAAAGGTGAGAAACGCCAGCGTATTTTGACATTACGCCACGGTTACCATGGCGACACATTCGGCGCTATGTCCGTCTGTGATCCCGACAATTCAATGCATAATCTCTACAAAGGCTACCTGCCACCCCATCTATTTGCCGAATCGCCTCAGTGCGGATTTGATTCTCAATGGGACAAGCGGGATATCATGCCATTTCGCACTTTGCTGGAGCAGCATTCCCTTGATATTGCCGCGGTGATCCTTGAACCCATCGTACAGGGTGCTGGAGGAATGCGAATTTATCATCCTGAATATCTGCGTCAGGTCAGAATGCTTTGTGATCAGCACCGGATTCTATTAATTGCAGATGAAATTGCCACCGGCTTTGGCCGCACAGGAAAATTGTTTGCTTGTGAACATGCTGAAATTGAGCCAGATATTTTATGTGTAGGGAAAGCGCTGACAGGCGGCTACATGACACTATCAGCAACACTGACAACCCGTAAGGTAGCCGAAACGATTAGCAATGGTGAAGCAGGCTGTTTTATGCATGGCCCAACGTTTATGGGCAATCCATTAGCTTGTGCCATAGCAGAAGCCAGTTTGAACTTGTTATTACAAAGCCCTTGGCAACAACGTATTAAATCAATTGAAAACCAATTAAAGAGTGAGTTGATGCCACTAAAACACCATGAAAAAGTGGCTGATATTCGGGTATTAGGTGCAATTGGCGTCGTGGAGATGAAGCAATCCGTGAATATGGCGATGCTACAACACTATTTTGTTTCTCAAGGTGTCTGGATAAGACCATTTGGCAAGCTGATTTATTTGATGCCGCCTTATATTATTCAACCAGAGCAACTTTCACGCCTGACAAAGGCTGTCTCTGGGGCAATTAATTTGTGATTTTCTGTTATTAAACAAGTTTTTTGAATTTATTGCTGAACAGTTAATAAAGCTAAATTCCAGCTCGATCAAAAAAGGCTCCTAATTGGGAGCCTTTTTGAAAAATTTCTTCACACTCCGACCTTCGCAATGAGTAGGGGCGGGTGCTTACACAAGTAGAGTTACCTCTGGGTAAAGATTATCCAGCAAATAGGCAAAAATGTCAACACCAGCTTTACATAGAATATAAAGCAAGCCTTAATATAGGTATAGTTAAACAACTCTACAGGGAAATGAACAACTATGACCATAACGACAATTATAGATTCACTATCGAGTTACAGATTTTCTACCTATCAGCTTCCTGTATTAGGTGGAATGACAAAAGAAGAATGCTTGGGCATCTATCTGTGGAACAAACAACTTGCCAGTGCTTTTTTCCCCGCACTCCAAATTATCGAAGTCTCCCTACGCAACGCCATTTATCAAGGATATATCCGTTATGAAGAGATAAAAATTGAAAACACGTTTAACCAAGCACAATGGCAAGTAGAAAAAAACAAGATTGATAAATTCTGGTTTATTAATGTCTTCACTCAAAAAAATAATGCTGAAGCATATAGGAACATTTTGTCAGCAACAAGGCAACTACAAAAAGATGGGAAAACATTAACCCCAGAGAATTATATTGCAAAACTCACACTAGGTTTTTGGGTATCAATGGTAAATAATAGTTACGATATACAAAGAAATTCATATCTAACATTATGGCCTGAACTTCGTGGATTAGTTTTTCCATATGCTTTAGATACACAAACTCAGCGCCCTCTTTCTATTAATAGTATCGGCAATGAGTTAAAAGAAATCAACAAGATCCGAAATCGGTTGTCACATCATGAACCTTTGTGGCGCTCTAAAAATGCATACCAAATGGAACACATAATTAATAAGGTTGTTGAAAGTTATGAGAAGTGCTTAAAAATTATCCGGTGGATCAATCCATCTAATTTAAAACTGTTATCTATTATTGAAAATAACATCAAAATGAGTGAATTATGCAGTATTCATTCTCTTTGGAAAAATAAACAATTATCCACGGGGCTATCATCTCTACCAATAATAATAGGATGGGGGGATGAAAATAAACTAGATGTTACTCATATAGGAGAAATAGTAAAAATAGTCGATACCCGATATGCCTTGATAAAAAGCCAAAAGGATAAAGCTATATTTTTTGCCAACTCTAAGGACATGAAAAATAATATTCAAAACTATAGTACTGGAACAGTAGTGAGATTTACCCCAGAAGCGAGTAAGAATCAATATCCCAATGCAAAAAATGTTGAACAAGCTTAACTTCATTAGCATGGCTAACCATAAATAAGCGCAACAAATCATAGTGAAAAACTATTTGCAAATTTATTTCTGCATGTACAATCCGACGAAAATGGCAATTTCAATGCAAAAATCTTGTAGAAAACTTTCACAAGAAATTTTGCAACAGAAATGACCAGAAAATTTAGTGGATGAGTTTAGTGCAACCGAGCAGACACAGAAAACCATTTCTGCATCTGTCCGGTTGTATGACTGCGAAATTTGGAGTTGTATTAACTCAAACTTGATCTGGTAATTACCGGTTCTTTACACCAGATTAAACCGTAGCTAGCACATACAACCGCCGTTAACACCCAACAATCTTATCAAATTCACAGGGCTAGCACCGTGACCCACATTGGGCCTTTACCTACTGGATAGTGCGCCAATTCAGTCAATTTACCGGTATATTTATCAATAGAAGAGACTGAAATATGGTCAGATTTTTGACCGGATGCAATCAGATATCTTCCACTCTGATCGATAGCAAAACCACGCGGCTGAGTTTCAGTTTTATAGTGCCCAGCCAGCGTCAAATTAGAACCATCTTGTGAAATAACAAAATGGCTGATCAAACTTGAAGTCCGTTCACTGGTATAAAGGTGACGACCATCCGGTGTAATATGAATATCAGCAGACCAACGAACACCCGCTAAATCCGCCGGCAATGAATCAATCCTCTGAATAAGCCGGTATTTTTCCCACTTGCGATAAACATCCACCGTAGAATCCAGTTCATTAATACAGTAAATCACCTGCTGATTTGGATGAAATTCCATATGACGAGGACCCGCACCTATTGCCGTAGTGATTTTCTCAGCGCGTTTTTCTGTTAGATAGCCCTCTTCCGCCATCTCAAAAATACGGATGCGATCTTCTTTCAGACAAGGAACCAATAGTTGTTTATTATCCCAGTCAATATTAGCCGAATGCGGGGCTTGCAAGCCTACAATAACCTGAACAGGTTCACCCACAATACCTTGATCATCAATTAGGCTGACACTCAAATTGTTATAACTATAGGAGGCAGAGAATAGAAAACGGCCCTGTTTATCAGTAGAGATATGAGTCGGGCTACCCGGTATTGATGAAATCCCCTGTTGTACCAGTTCTCCTCTAGAGCCAATCTGGTAAGTGACAATACTGAATTGTGGTCGGATGCCAACATAAAGATGTTTACGATCCGGGCTAACCACCATGGGTTGTACTTCCCCCGGTACATCAACTGTCTGAATGAGTGATAACTCACCTTCATTATTCAGGCTCCAAACATGAATCTGACAACTGTTTGGACTCGCCGTATAAACCACTTGTTTCATCTTCACTCCTTAATTATCCATTACCATTTTATTGTGCTGTAACGACTCGATTGGTTTTATCGGTTAAACTCACCGCACAATTGGTGTAGCTTTATTCAGTTCTAATGTAATATCCTTACATTATATATAGTTATGAGGCTAATTTATGTCATATCGCATCATTGCACTGGATCTGGATGGTACACTACTCGATCCTCAAAAAAATATCCTGCCAGAATCACTCATTGTACTAAATGAAGCACGTAAAGCTGGTATTAAGGTGCTAATTGCCACTGGCCGTCATCATGTTGCTATCCACCCTTTTTATCAGGCTTTGCAACTCAACACGCCTGCCATCTGCTGTAATGGTACTTATCTGTTTGATTATCATGAAAAGAAAGTCTTAGCCTCAGACCCACTGTCAACTCAGGAAGCTATAAAAGTTCTCACCCACTTAAAAAATACAGATATTCACCGTCTGATGTATGTAGATGATGCCATGTTATATGAAGAACCGTATGACACAGTTGTCCGTACCATAAAATGGTCTGAAACCCTACCTGAATCTCAACGCCCAACTATGCGACATGTTAATAGCTTTCAACATGCTATTGACGAAGTACAGTCTATCTGGAAATTTGCAACCTGTTCTCCTGATTTGGCAAAACTGCGGGAAGTGACTGCACAAATCGCAAATGACACAGGTCTTTCGTGTGAATGGTCATGGTTCGATCAAGTGGATATTACCAAGAAAGGTAACAGTAAAGGTATGCGCTTGAAACAGTGGGTTGAATCACAGGGAATGAAGATGAAAGATGTCATTGCTTTTGGTGATAATTTTAATGATCTGAGCATGCTGAAAGCCGCCGGACTCGGTGTCGCTATGGGTAACAGTGTGGATGCGATTAAAGAACAAGCCGATCTGGTAACACTGGATAATACTCAGCCAGGTATTGCCGAAGTTATTCGCAAGTATGCCCTTTAATTGCTTGTCTGACAAAATGACTGTCCGGGGAACCTCCGATAAGCTCCCCGTTGTTATTTATAACAGAGACTACAGTTGCCGATTAAGAGAAACACTTTTTATCTGAGCATAAAGCCACTGCCCAGAGCGCAAATTAAGTTCATCCCTTGCCCATGGAGTGACCCTTGCCCATAAATAGTGACCACTCAACACCAATTTGACATCAACGTGTCCATCATCATCAAAGAACTCAACCACTTTCACCGCTAAAATATTACGGATACTACTGCCGCGAGAAGGTTCCAGTACTAATGAAACATCTGAAGCATCTATTCTGATACGCAAATCGGTTCCCGGTTGAACATCAATTTTCGGCAACCATAAAGCCTGGTCAGCTAGTGCCACCGCTGTCATTTCATAACGATTATGGTGTTCAACCATTGAAACATTCAGAATACTGCTAAGCGTCTCTTTTTGTAACCAAAGACGTAATGCACTACTGGACCAAACCTCTTCCAATTTTCCCGTTGCCCTGACTTTTCCGTTATCCATGACGAGTACATTTTCTGCCAGACGAAGAATCTCATCCAGATTATGGCTGACATATAAAATCGGGATGTTGACCTCTTCAGAAAGCTTTTCAAGATAAGGCAGTAGTTCTCTTTTACGGGGGAGATCCAGCGATGCCAACGGTTCATCCATTAACAACAGATCCGGTGCCGTCAATAAAGCACGACCGATAGCAACCCGCTGCTTTTCACCGCCGGACAAGGTAAGAGGAAAACGTGATAGTAAGTGCTCAATTCCTAGCAAACTAACAATGCTATCAAATTCTGGCTTCATCTCCGGAGACATCCCGTATTGAAGATTACCTTTTACTCGATAGTGAGGAAAAAGCCGTGCATCCTGAAAAACATAGCCTATACGACGCTGCTCTGATGGCAAGCAGATACCTTTTCCAATATCTACCAACACATAATCATTAAGGGCAATCCGTCCTTTCTGTGGGCGTATCAAGCCGGCAATAACATTTATCAGTGAAGTTTTCCCAGCGCCTGAAAGACCAAAAACAGCCGTGATCCCCTCAGTAGCTAACTGTGTATTGACCTGTAAATGAAGATCACCAAGTTGTTGCTCAAAATCTAGCTCTAACATGTTGCTCCCAAACGTCTCCTTCCCCAACGGGTTAGCCATTCAGAAACCATCAGTGACATCAACGCTAGAATAATGGCAATGATGCACAAACGAGCCGCAGCCATTTCTGCTCCAGGTGTTTCAATCAAGGTATACATTGCCAGAGGGATCGTCCGCGTTTCGCCTGGAATATTGGATACAAAAGTGATAGTTGCGCCAAATTCACCCAATGAACGGGCAAATGCCAACACAGTACCCACAATAATCCCAGGCAAAGAGAGCGGCAATGTGATAGTAAAAAATACTTTCAACGGATTCGCGCCCAAAGTACGAGCAGCCTGTTCCAGCCGCCGATCAACACCTTCCAGCGCCAGACGTACCGCCCTGACCATCAACGGAAAAGCAACAATAGCAGAAGCTAGCGCCGCACCACGCCAACTGAATGCAAAACTGATGCCAAACCAGTCATATAACCATTCACCAATAAATCCACGACGTCCCATACTGATCAGCAGCAAATAACCCACGACTACGGGTGGTAACACCAGCGGCAGATGGATAATGCTGTCAAGTAATGATTTACCGGGAAACTGGAAACGAGCAAGAATCCATGCCATCAAGATCCCAAATGGCAGACTAAATAACACTGCCATACCGGACACTTTCAGACTGAGAATGATGGCTTGCCATTCGTATTCACTCAACATCGCCAAAAAATTTATTCCTAAAGTGGGTGAAAACCATAACGTTTAAAAATTTCAACGGCTTTAGGGGTTTTCAAATATTCATAAAAATCGAGAACGGTGGAATTACTATGATCTTTGATAATCGCCATTGGGTATTCAATCGGTTTGTGGCTCTCTGCCGGGAAAATCCCCACCACTTTGACTTTATTACTGGCAACGGCATCCGAACCATAAACAATGCCCAATGGAACCTCAGCACGCTCCACCAGCGCCAACCCACTGCGCACATTACTGGTACGCGCCAGCAGAGGATTAACCCTCTCCCATGCTGCTAAATATTGCAGAGACTCTTTAGCGTAAATACCCACTGGAACATGATCTGGATCACCAACAGCAAGACGACCGTCCTCTAATAAGGATTTCCATTTGGTTTCTTTATTAATATCAACTTTATTGAGTTTACTCGCTTTCGGTGCAATCAGAACGAGTTGATTGCCCAACATAGTCAACCGAGTTTCATCAATAATCAGTTTCTTCCCGGCAACATAATCCATCCACTGTTGATCAGCGGAAATAAAAATATCTGCCGGCGCACCTTGCTCAATCTGGCGAGCCAAAATGGAAGAGGCAGCATAAGAAGCCACCACTTCACCTTTTTTCTCTCGCTTATACAACGCCGCAACATCATCAAGTGCATTAGTCAACGAGGCGGCAGCGAATAATGTGACTTTTTCCGTAGCCCACACTTGCCACGTCAAAGCAAAAGAAACGACAACGCCGACTAGCAGTTTGCCAAAACTCTTTTTCATTTGTTTTCCACCTGCTTCTTACCTATTAGTTCATCGTGTATAACAAGATATAACGTCAATTGGAAGAGTGTTCCAATATTAATCGGCAAATTGTGAGCAACTTTTACTATCTAATTTAATTCGAAGTAAAATACTGTAATAGGAAAACCAAATGAATAAAATGGAATTGATTATGATTAATTAAGACAAATTACCCGGTTAATCACCGGGTAATCAGAATAGCATCTGGTGTAAAAGAAATATTAGTTTTACTTTTCAGAACGACCAATACGGGAAACGATATTAAACAGTTCCCCAAGACCATAAATTAAACCTAAAATTCCGGCCGTCACTACCGGTACCATGACCAGGGCGAAAGCCATACTTTTAATCAACTCAAACATGGTAGCCTCACACAATGGCTCATTAAATGAGCCAGCAACATAACACATTTTTAACCATAGCAGGTAATACCGCTATAATTAGTACCATTCTAGACAAAGACAGACAACAGTAACCGGCTAAACGTGCGTTTTTCGGGTTAGCCTATCAAAATTTACGATTATATTTACTAAAAAAAACTATTATGCAAGCCGAAATTCTACTGACACTGAAATTACAACAACGGTTATTCGCAGATCCACGGCGAATATTATTACTAAAACAGATTAAAGCAACGGGTTCTATCAGTCAGGGAGCAAAACAGGCCGGTATCAGTTATAAAAGCGCCTGGGACGCAATTAATGAAATGAATCAGCTGGCAGACGAAATACTGGTAGACCGTGCTACAGGTGGTAAAGGAGGCGGCGGGACAAATCTTACCCATTATGGCGAACGTCTATTGCAACTTTACGATCTACTGACACAAATTCAGCAAAAAGCCTTTGATGTGCTAAAAGATAACCAACTTCCCCTCGACAGTCTGTTAGCGGCCATTTCCCGTTTTTCTCTGCAAACCAGCGCCCGTAACCAATTCTTTGGCACAATTACTGACCGTGACCATAATCAGGTGCAGCAACATATCCGCATCTTGCTGACAGATGGTCAAACATCACTGAATGCGGCATTAACAGAACAAAGCGCTAACCGTCTTGGCTTGGCAAAAGGTAAAGAGGTATTGGCGCTCATTAAAGCACCTTGGGTGAAACTCACTAAAGAGCCGTTTTCTATCGGTCATTTCGACAATGCCCTGACAGGGCTGATCAGTAAAATTGAAACCAGCGAAGAGAACACAGAAATTATTATTGTTCTTGATGGCGGTGAAATCCTCTGTTCTACTCTGCCCAATCAAGAAGCAAATAACCTGAAACTACATTCTGGAGATAAAATCACTGCACTTTTTAATGCTGACCAAGTAATTATTGCAACTCTGTGTTAAGAATTGATTCCATTATCACTGAACAATTCATAATATCCAGTAATATCATTGTGTTACGTGCCTTACGCATCACCTAGTGTCCGATATTAAATGTTAATTAAAAGTTAATATTGACATTCCGTGGCATTCCGCTTATTTGTGGAAAGATATTTGCATTGCTTAAAAAGGAATAAAAGATGTCTGAATTGCAAATAACGCAAGGCTGTTTCCGTTTAAGTGATACTCGTACCTTGCAGTTATCATCACTAAAAATAGCCTCTGGCGAAAATTGGGCTTTTATTGGCGCTAATGGTAGCGGAAAATCATCATTGGCCCGTGCGCTTTCAAATGAATTAGTCCTACTTTCCGGCGAACGAAATTGCTCATTTCGCAGGTGCGCCCGCGTCTCTCTAGAACAATTACAAAAACTGACGGAAGAAGAATGGCAACGCAATAATACTGATATGCTCAGTGATGATGAAGATGATACCGGCCGCACTGCGGCAGAAATTATCCAGCTTTATCATAAAGATAACGAACTTTGCCTGGAACTGGCAAAACAGTTCGGTATTATGGATTTACTTTCCCGTCGTTTTAAATATCTTTCTACTGGTGAAACCCACAAGACATTACTTTGCCAGGCACTGATGGCTTCACCTGATTTGCTGATTCTGGATGAACCTTTTAATGGTCTTGATCTATTTTCCCGTGGTCAACTCGCTGAATTACTGGAAAAATTGTCATCAAAAGGAATCGTTTTGGTACTTATCCTTAACCGGTTCAGTGAAATCCCAGATTTTGTTGATCAGATTGGCGTACTAGCGGATTGCCAGCTAACCTCTGTTGGCATCAAAGAAAAAGTGATGGCAGATTCCTTGGTAGCTCAACTGGCACACAGTGAAAAACTGAACGGTATTCATTTACCTGAAACAGATGAATTTCCTGTCGATAATCAGCTACCGCCCGATCAACCGCTGATTATCCTACGTAATGGTATCGTTCAGTATAATGATCAGCCAATTTTGCATGGGCTAGATTGGCAAGTGAATTCAGGTGAACATTGGCAAATTATTGGCCCAAATGGTGCCGGAAAATCAACGCTTCTGAGTCTGATTACCGGAGATCATCCTCAAGGCTACAGTAATGAGCTGATCCTGTTTGGCCGTCAACGCGGTAGCGGCGAAACCATTTGGGATATCAAACGCCATATTGGCTATATTAGCAACAGCATTCATCTGGAATATCGTGTCAGTATCAGCGTTCGTAATGTGATTCTGTCCGGTTTCTTCGATTCAATTGGTCTTTATCAGACAGTATCAGATCGCCAGCAGCAACTTGCTGATGAATGGCTGGCTTTATTAGGATTATCTGTTCAGATTGCCAACGGCCCGTTTCACAGCCTTTCATGGGGACAACAACGACTTGTTCTGATAGCTCGCGCACTGGTTAAACATCCGGCTTTATTAATCCTTGATGAACCTCTCCAAGGGCTTGATCCACTCAACCGCCAGTTGGTATTACGTTTTATTGATGTCATGATTGCTGATGGCGATACTCAACTACTGTTTGTTTCTCATCATCAGGAAGATGCGCCGCAATGCATTACTCACCGACTGATATTTATTCCTGATGGTGATCTATACCGCTACAAAACGGAGAAAGTTTCTGATTGATTTCTGATAGTTCCCCGTTATGAGGGGATCTTACTTATGAGTCTAGCCAATTTTCATCACAGCCATTTCTATTAGTATCTTAATAAGGTGATTGATTATTGACCAAACAATCTGAATTAAGGAACGATTATTACCAGCATGAGAACTTCTCCGACCAGTGAAAAAAACATCGCAATTTAGTTATCATGCATTATTATTTTTGCTCACTAAATAACATCCATAATCAATTTTTGGTCTGCTTTTCAGATCCTTTTTTAATTTGTTAAAAATAAAGGGAAATATATGATTTGGGGTTTACTTGCTACATCACTGGCATTATTAGCTATACACCGCACTACTGCACTGATTGTTCTACTGGCCGCAGTTATTACCGGATTTGTCACTCAAACTATGATTTATCCGGCAGTCGCCACTATTGCGATTATTTTTTTGTTAGGTGCGCTACGTATCTATTTTCAACAAAATAACATCATTAAAATCACAACTGAGCTACTATTACTCGCCTTTGCAGTGGCATTATTCCTACATCTGCTCCCAGGTTTTAATAATCTGAAATATCTCGATAAAGTTCAGGTAGGCCCTCATAGTGCCCCATTCTCAATGTATTTCAACTTTGACAAAGCACTCATTCCTTTCCTGCTGTTATGTTGCATGCCTAGCCTATTTACAACAAAGCCACTGACCAAAATTTGGCCTTATGCATGGATAATCTTAGCTATTGCTATTCCTGTATTGTTAAGCATAGCAACGGCTCTCGGAGGACTCGCAGTTGAACTGCACATGCCACAATGGTTACCGATGTTTATATTGGCCAATATTTTCTTCGTTTCGCTGGCAGAAGAAGCGCTATTCCGTGGCTATATCCAACAGAGGTTAAGTCAGTGGATTAACCCCTATTTTGCCCTGATCATCACCGCTTTGATTTTTGGCGGCGCACACTTCGTCGGCGGCCCATTACTGATGATGTTTGCTACACTTGCCGGATTAATATATGGGCTAGCATGGATGTGGAGTGGCCGTCTGTGGGTCGCTGTTGGATTCCATTTCGCACTCAACTTAGTCCATTTGCTGTTCTTTACTTACCCAATCAAGTTGGTGACCGCACTATAAACGTGTCAAACTTGCCCGGTATCTATTCAGCAATCTGCAAGAAATTCAGCTTTTCAAGCAAATAAAGTTTGAAACAAGACTATTGATTGCTGTTCTAGTGCATAGGGCAATATAATGCGCTCAGTTATCATTAAGTTTGACTTTTAAGGAGTTTAAGCTATGGCTGTCACTAAACTGGTTCTGGTAAGACATGGCGAAAGCGAGTGGAACAGAGAGAACCGTTTCACTGGCTGGACTGACGTCGCGTTATCTGAAAAAGGTCGCGCCGAAGCTCAACAAGCAGGGCAACTGTTGAAAAAAGAAGGGTTTGTTTTTGATTTTGCCTACACCTCCGTGCTAAAACGCGCTATCCATACGCTGTGGAACATTCTGGATCAGGTTGATCAACAGTGGTTACCTGTTGAAAAAAGCTGGAAACTAAATGAACGTCATTATGGTGCTCTGCAAGGTTTGGACAAATCAGAAACCGCAGCTAAATACGGCGATGATCAGGTTAAACTATGGCGTCGTGGTTTTGCTATCACCCCACCAGATTTAACTAAAGATGATGAACGTTTCCCAGGCCATGATCCACGTTATGCGAATTTGAAGCCAGAAGAGTTACCCGTGACCGAAAGCCTGGCAACGACTATTGAACGCGTGATCCCTTACTGGGAAGAAGTTATCAAACCGCGTGTTGCTCAAGGTGAAAAAGTGATTATCGCAGCGCACGGTAATTCTTTGCGTGCTTTGGTTAAATATCTGGATAATATGAGCGAAGAAACTATTCTTGAGCTAAACATCCCAACAGCAGTACCTCTGGTTTATGAATTCGACGAAAACATGAAACCAATCAAACATTACTATCTGGGTAACGCTGATGAAATCGCAGCAAAAGCCGCGGCTGTAGCAAACCAAGGTAAAGCGAAATAATTCATTGCCGATAAAAAATTGCTGACACCCTATTTTCCAGCAAACATAAAAAACCGGAGTTGTCGATTCCGGTTTTTTTACATTGGAAAAATGTTATCAGCCACGACGCGCTTTTATTGCCGACGACAATTGACGTAACAAAATTTCAGTATCAGCCCAACCAATGCAAGCATCAGTAATACTTTTACCATATACCAATGGCAGACCGCTATCCGGATTCTGATTTCCTTCTTCCAAATGACTTTCTACCATGACACCAATAATCGCTTTCTCCCCAGCGATAAGCTGCCGACTCACATCTGAACACACATCCATCTGCTTTTTAAATTGCTTAGAACTATTAGCATGACTGAAATCAATCATAATTCTTGCCGACAAACCGGCTTTTTCCAAGTCTTGCTTCACGGCAGCGACATGTTCGGAACTGTAATTCGGTTCTTTACCACCACGCAAGATAATATGACAATCATTGTTTCCGCTGGTATTTACAATCGCGGAATGTCCCCACTTAGTGACAGAAAGGAAACTATGAGGGGAACCCGCTGCATTAATCGCATCAATGGCAACTTTTATCGCACCATCAGTACCATTTTTAAAACCAACCGGACAGGAAAGGCCAGAAGCCAACTCACGATGGACCTGAGATTCCGTTGTACGAGCGCCAATTGCTCCCCAACTCATCAAATCGGCTAAATACTGTGGAGAAATCATATCCAGATATTCCCCCGCAGCCGGTAGCCCCATGTCATTAATATCCCGTAACAACTGACGCGCTAAACGCAAACCATCATTAATATCAAAACTGTGATTCATATGAGGGTCATTAATTAACCCTTTCCAGCCAATAGTTGTACGCGGTTTTTCAAAATAAACTCGCATGACAACTTCCAGATCCTCTTTCAGCTCCTCACGCAATTCATTCAACCGCTCGGCATATTCCATTGCTGCTTTAGGATCATGAATAGAACATGGCCCAATCACAACCAACAGACGATCATCTTCACCCGTCAGAATTTGATGAATCGTTTTACGCGCCTTACGTACTGTCAATGCAGCCTTTTCAGTTGCTGGAAATTTTTCAAGTAGTGCCACAGGAGGTAATAATTCTTTTATCTCTTTAATTCTTATATCATCATTCTGATAATTCATAGCCCTCTCTCATCTAACATCTTTGTATATTTAATTAAAGCAATCTTGTGATTTTAATCTAACTGTTAGAAGCCAAACTGTAAATATTCTTTGTAGAGAATAAATAAATCAATGCTTAACTCAAAACATAGCAAGATATTGTCAAATGTGGTTATTTCTGTTCTTATAGTTGAAATATCTTTAGAAATGAGAATTATCAAAGTAAATACCTAAAAATATGCCAGAAATCAACAAAACAATTCTCTGGCATAGTTAGCAAACTATTTCACATGAGATAATGGCAAAGAATGGTTTTCCTTAGCTGCCTGAACCCACAAACGGAAGCCATTAAATGCAATGCCCAAGAGAATCACATACTGCAACGACATTGCCAGCACGCCTTGATGGAAATAGATAACAACGCTTATCACATTGATAACCATCCATATCAGCCAGTTTTCAACATATTTACGAGTCATCAGAATCATTGCCACAATAGATAGCACCGTCATTGTCGAATCCCAGAATGGGAATGCATCGGGCTCCAATATCGGCATCTGAACATTAAAGCCAAATTTTTGCATAATCGTAACGGCAATCTGAGTCAGATAGCCAAAGACCCGATCAATATTAAAAGTCATAATGGCAATCAATAGCACAGAAATTAGACTAATTATTACCGCCTTATTCAAACTTAACCAACGTATTTTAAGTTCAATCTGCTGCTGATCATTAACCTTGCTCCAAGCATACCAACCATAAATATTTGCCGCAAAGAAGAATAATTGCAGCAATAAACTGGCATAAAGTTGAATTTGGAAGAAAATCACCGCAAATAATGTGACATTAATTAGTCCAAACAAATAGTTAATTATCTTCTCCTGACTGGCAAACCAAATACATAACAAGCCAGCGATCGTACCTACCGCTTCAATCCACGATAAATCATACCCCCCTTTTCCCAGAGGTATATTTACTAATATGTTGTTAATACTGAAAAAATCCATCTGTTATATCCTATTATTATCTACAATAAAATATTACTCTCATTATTCAATTTTCTATTTTAACTGAGTTGCAAAATCAAGCATCCTATTTAACGGAATAAGTGCCTTTTCCCGTAATTCTTTTTCAACCAATATCTCATGCTGAACCCCTCCCTGTTCCAACCCCTGAACGATGGCTTGTAAACCATTCATTGCCATCCACGGACAATGAGCACAACTGCGGCAACTCGCGCCTTCTCCAGCCGTAGGTGCTTCAAATAACTGCTTCTCAGGACACGCTTGCTGCATTTTATAAAAAATGCCTTTATCTGTTGCCACAATCAGTTTCTGATGCGACAAAGATTGCGCTGCTTTGATTAATTGGCTGGTCGAACCAACAGCATCAGCCAGATCAATAACAGCGTGCGGTGATTCAGGATGAACCAATACCGCAGCATCGGGATGCAGACCTTTCATCCTTAGCAAAGCCTGAGTTTTAAATTCATCATGAACAATACAAGCCCCTTGCCAACACAGAATATCGGCCCCTGTTTGTTTACGAACATAATTCCCCAAGTGGCGATCGGGTGCCCAAATTATCTTCTTTCCCTGGCTATCCAGATAATCGATCAATTCAACAGCAATACTTGAAGTCACAACCCAATCCGCTCGTGCTTTAACGGCTGCTGATGTATTTGCATAAACCACTACGGTACGATCAGGATTGTCATCACAAAACTGGGTGAACTCTTTTTCAGGGCAACCAAGATCTAGCGAACACTCAGCTTCCAGCGTTGGCATTAAAACACGCTTTTCAGGGTTGAGAATTTTGGCGGTTTCTCCCATAAATCGCACACCGGCAACTAATAAAGTAGAGGCCGGATGATTATTGCCAAAACGTGCCATTTCCAATGAATCTGCAACACACCCTCCTGTCTCTTCAGCTAAAGCTTGGATCTCAGGATCGGTATAATAATGTGCGACTATAACGGCATCCTGCTGTTTTAAAAGGTATTTAATTTTTTCACGGTAATGTTTTTTTTCATCCTTACTGAGAAAAGCAGGTTTGGGAGGGAATGGATAAATGGTTGAATTAAAATCAATATACTGGTTCATTACTTTGACTCTCTGTTTAGTATATGGTTTTAAAAAGCAATAATTTTGGTTTTCAGTCCGAAAACTTGCCCGATTTTGTTTAATATACTAAACAAAATAACCAATTTATAGCAATTTATCGTGAAATATTTTGTCTATGATGGCTAAACAGAAAACATTATTATATTTATAATATGCTGTTTTATTAAAGCCATTTATTAAATTATTTTTTAATTAAAAAGTAAGAAAATTCTTGGCATGAAAATTGTTTTACCGGTTTATCATCTTTTTAACAGAGAATTCAAATTAATAATAAATGCGCTTTCTAGAAAGATAGTTAATTAAATTCAGTCGAAGCCCATTAACCATTAACAGTGAGTTAAAAAAATTAGAACACAAAAACATTATCCGAATAGACTGGTATTTAAGTGTTTTCTCTCCGTTATTTAATGAAGTAAACCATAAAAGATAGCAAAATAAAAAAGCGGTGAAAACGGTTAATACGGCAAGATTTAAGTCCTGAAAAAAGCTTGATTATCCGAAAAAACATAAAGGGTAGCGACTGATGAAAACTACTTAGGATTGCCAGTAAAACAGCGTCAGTAAAGATAAAAAGCAGGTATGATTAATGTTTTTAAACATAAAACACGATATACCATAATGATTAAAAGTAATAAAAAGCAAACTTAAAAAGTGGTAAAAAAACTGTTAAAAATTTATACCAATTAAATCCAGGAGTTAAAACTATGACTTTTAACAATCGTTTAAAACCCATCCATCATAAAACCATCAGTGAAAAATGAGAAATAGAAATTGATTTTGTTAATACTTATATCTCCCAAAAAAAGATAGATAAATCATGAATAGTTAATCAGATAATCCATTTTACAAAAAGAACCCGCTTTAATAACGTTTTCAACCAAGGAATAAATTTTTTATATACCCTATGGATTTCAAGATGCATCGCGACGGCAAGGGAGTGAATCCCCGGGAGCATAGATAACTATGTGACCGGGGTGAGCGAGTGCAGCCAACAAAGAGGCAACTTGAAAGATGACGGGTATAAACCAATCAAGTCATCAATCACAAAAACATGAATAATAAAATCCTAAAATAAAGCCGGACTAATCGGCTTTATTCTTACTGCAAACTGCTCCAGCCACTAGAATTATGCCGCCTTTACGATGTAGTTAAATGCCACGTTACGGGGTCTATTTTCGTTAGCGGTTGGGACTTGTCTTGATGCATCAATGTCAAAATATGTAAGATCAGTACTACTGCCGCCATTTGCTGAACGTGTATCTGCCGTACCATATCGCAACGATGCCATGACACCATTCACAATAGGCGTCTGGGGAGCACCGCCCATCTGAGCATGTATAGCTTGAGTTGACCCTGTAATATTTCTGATTGCATCTCCCTGCCAAGACAAAAGCCCACGACCACTATCAACACCACGATTATCATCCCATCCGCGGATAAATTCTCCTCTTAAATCAGGTAATCTACCGCTAGGATAAGCCTCCGCCAACTTCGGATACTGTGATTTATTAAAAGGTGAGCCATTACAAATAAAATAACCGAAAGGTGGATAGAGTAACGGCCAGGGAATAGGAGAACCAACAGGAATTTCACTGACTGTTTTAATCCGGTTATCTATCTCTTCGCGGGTATAAGTATGCTCACGTAATGAGTTTATTTCTTGCTGAACAAGCTTTTGCGTCACTGCCAATGTATCACTATTGCCAATCACATTTGTAAGCTGAACAACACCTTTTTGTGTTAATGAAGCATTGGGCATATCTGTTGTAATTTTTTGTGCTATCGCTTTATTTAATTGAGCGGTAAGTTTAGCTACATTTCCATCATCCAGAATATCATTGCCAGATTGTGTCGCGATAAAATCAGCGACGACAGATGATATAGTTGATGACTGACGTAATACCTTATTTAACAAATGAGTGGGAACATTATCCGGAGAAAATCCCACCTGCAAACCCAAGTTTTGTTCATATTTTTCTTGACTAATGACATTTGCATTACTACTAATAGAAAAAGCCTTAAAATCATTCTTGTGACTCATATATTTTCCTTAAATTAAATAATGTTATTTAATAATCAACATCTTGAATTATTGTAAAAATAATCCCCTGTAATTCAGGCTAATCAAAGTCTAGTTCAAGAAAAAAAATAACACTGTGTTCTTATTACTTATAAGCTTAACCGTTTTTGTATCATTGGCAGCAATAAGTAGTTCAATATTTTGGAGTCGCTTTCGGCTTTGCAAGAAATGGGAATTAAGAAAATATCTCGATGGTGTGTAGATATGTACATTTGTTGCGAGTACATATTGAAACCCCATCGATGCTATTATGAAATTTTACCGCAAAAATATGGCACATTACCCTTTTTCTGTTTTCAGAATAAAAAAATAAAGCCGGTTACCCGGCTTTATTTCCTTATCTATTCCGTTGCTTGATAGAATAGGTTTATGGAATGACTATAACACTAGGATCTGTTAACGAACATTCGATGTTTGATACTAGGGTGACAGCAATAATATTTACTGTCGAGTTTCTTGATTTATCAAACAAAGAAACCTTTATCACCTCAGTAGAGAGTTTTTCCCCTTCCACTCCATCATTTAACGTAATTATCCTACCATTGTGTTTCAGAGGAAATTCATTTAACAGAATGCTAGCACTCTTTGAAATATCAACATTATCAGACTTAATAATACCTTTTTGTTCAGCTTTCTGTATTACTTGCTGAACATTCCAACCGTTAATATCTGCACAATCATCAGATCTTGTTCCCGCCACAGCGTTAGCAGTAAAAAGCATCGCAGTTAATATCAATATTAGTCTTTTCATTCGACAACCAAATCCATATCGTGCGAGAGCAATATCTCACGTCGTATATCTCTATTAAGAATTATACAACCTTCTGATGAATGTTCAGGATCTTTTCTGCTAGCACCGTGAATTCTAAAAGCACTACGGCCATGCATATCATTATAACTACATGGGTCAAGGATAATAGTCATGGGGCCTTTTGAGCTATTTTCACCGGTTATTTTATAATAACCTCTGGGTATAGGACCTAAGTTTTTTATACCTTCTGATGCAGGATTATTCTTATGTATACCCTGACCACTCCAACCGGGGCCAATTAGCTTCGTATCGTGATAAATTTCACCACTGTATTGTTGATAAATCCACGTCATAGTGCATGCCTCTACTTGAATTATTAATACTAAGTTTCATTTCTACAAATTAAATAAAACCCATATAGCTCATCAATTAGACAATAACATATCTGAATAGTTCTCATACATTACTAAAATAACTGGATTTATTCTCCATATTTTCCTGTAACTTTTTTTGCTTCCAGTTCCAAACTGAATCTTCTGACATATGGACACGAATATCTGGTATTAAAGATTTTCACTTCCGTGTTCTACGGCATATGTAGGCACGCTGGTTGATATAATCCAAAATCGCTTTCGGCATTAGGCATTAGGCATTAGGCATTAGGCATTAGGCATTAGGCATTAGGCATTACACAAGAATACGGCGCATTACCCTTTTTCTGTTTTCAGAATAAAAAAATAAAGCCGGGCTAACCGGCTTTATTCTTACTTCAATCTGCTCCGGCCACTAGAATTATGCTGCCCTTACAACGTAGTTAAATGCAATGTTACGAGGGCGAGTTTCATTTGCAGTACGTGCGACACGTGATGAATCGAAACTAACTGCGTACGATGTTCCATTTTGTGTCACATGAGATATTGTTCTCAAGTCACCCTCTAGAAAAACTCCGGATGTGGAATCATGTGGACGCGTCATCAAACCAATGCCGTTACCAGCTTCTAAAAAACCTGTCATTCGCTGCATCGCATCCCCCTGCCACGACAGCATTGTGCGTCCCATGTCCACACCGCGTCCATCATCCCAACCACGAATAAATTCGCCTCTTAAATCAGGTAGCCTACCGTCAGGATAAGCTTCTGCTAACTTTGGGTACTGTAATTTATTAAAAGCAGAACCGTTACAATTGAGATAGCCGACAGGTGGATAAGGCAACGGCCACGGAATAGGGGAACCAACAGGAACTTCACCGACTGTTTTAATCCGGTTATCTATCTCTTCACGGGTATACTCACGTAATGAGTTTATTACTTCCTGAACAAGCTTTTGTGTAACCGCTAACGTGTCGCTATTGCCAATCACATTTGTAAGCTGAACCACACCTTTTTGTGTTAATGAGGCACTGGGAATATCTGTCGTAATTTTTTGTTCTATCGCTTTATTTAATTGATCGGTGAGTTTGGCTACATTTCCATCATCCAGAACATCATTGCCAGATTGTGTTGCGATAAAATCAGCGACGACAGATGATATGGTTGATGACTGACGTAATACCTTATTTAACAAGTGAGTGGTAACATTACCCGATGGAAATCCAGTCTGCAAACTTTGGTTTTCTTCATATTTTTCTTGACTAACCACATTTGCATTATCACTAATAGAAAAAGCTTTAAAATCATTCTTATGACTCATGTACTTTCTCCTTAAATTAAATAATATTATTTTATAATCAACATATTAAATTATTGTAAAAATAGTCTCCCTTGCAATTCACACTAATAAAAGTCTAGTCCAGAAAAAGAATTTGGTTCAACATTTTGGCACAAAAATATACTACAAAAATTTATATTTAACATCGGGAAATTATTTTTCTATTACTCCTGTCGTCTGATAGAAAATTTCGCAAGCAATTAAAAGAATAAGCGCGTAAAAAACTACGAGAACGGGGTAATTAAACCGAAAGGTTGAACTTTTTAAAATGACAACAGGCATCTAATTCTGAGTGCCTCTTTTATGAATTACTCTAATGACTTTATATGTGGGTCTTAACCTATCGTAATCCTAACTGGTACACCTCAAAATCTAAGGAGATAAAGACGGACTAACCAACGTTACTTACTAGCCACATCTTTCCTCCTTTTATATATTTCTGATAACCAATTATCAATGCAATAAATATTACCATTGATAGTGCCGCTGATGTATCTATATAAAAAATAAAACTTTCTTCATTAGTTCACTTCATTTAGATATTGACTGAATGATATTTGAAGCTTCAATTAGTGTAAGTAGATGCCCGCTATCACCTTTTCGGCCTCTAATTGTTACAGTTAGCATGTTTCACACCGATAAAAAGTAGGCATAACACCTACAAATATATTGATAACGGAATTAATGTATAGGTATTATACTCATACATTAACCAAACGGAGGATTTATGGGTAGTGCAGAACTAATAAAACTCCTAATAGCTGACGGATGGGTTAAGGCCAGACAAGACGGTAGTCACATCACTCTAACTAAACCCGGTGTTGCAAAAATAATCACAATACCGCACCCAAGAAAAGACTCATCAAAAGGTGTTATCCGGCAGGCACAAAATATTTCAGGGCTGAAATTACTATGATAACGGGCACAATTATACCGCCCTTTCTCTGCAAAGCTCATGATCAAATTAAGAGGTAATACTATGATTTATCCACTCTTTATATTTAAAACAGAAGATGGGTTTGACGGTTACTTCCCCGATGTTGAAAGCTGTTTCTTTGCTGGCAATACCTTAGAAGATGCTATTCGGGATGCTAAAAAAGCATTCGCGCAGCACATGGAAGTTTTAACCGAACACGGCGGCTATGTCCCTACCCCTAAAGACTCATCTGATTACATCGGTGATCCTCGCTTGTCTGAAGATGGAGGGGTTATTGCCCTCATCGAGTTAGATCCAGCGAAATATGAGTCAAAGGCCATAAAGTTCAATTTAACTATGCCTGGTAATCTATTAACTGCTATAGATCGCTACATTGAGAAAAACGGACACTATAAAAACCGCTCTGCTTTTCTAGCTGAGTTAGCCAGAAAAGAAATAGCTCCCCACTAACAGATTTAGGGTAGGAAACTACCCTAAGCAAAATTCACCCGGATCGGACTTGCGATTCATCGATTAAAATTCAACCTCCCAATATATTGCCATTTGATTTAAAAGAAAAAAATATCACTCACAAAGCTGACAAATGGCATAATTATGACGCATTCACGGCACACAATGATGGCACAAATAGGATACATTACCTTTTTTCATTTTTAGTTTTCAGGATAAAAATAAAGCCGGGCTAACCGGCTTTGTTACTACCTCAGTTTATCCAGCCATTCAATACCGGAAGCTTGTAAAATATCTTACTCTGCTCAGTAATACCCGATATTTTTTCCATTCAAATAAAGTGGCTTCTTATATTGCTGGTTTTCAAAGAGTATTTCCGTTCAGCTATTATGCTGCTCTCACTATGTAATTAAATGCAACATTGCGGGGACGGGTTTCATAACCGCCGGTATTGTTAGCAATTGATGTAACAGTTGCGTCGCCTGTAACATCCCTACCGAGCGGATATTGGTATCTATCTACAGGTCCTTGATAATTAGAAAGGTATTTTCTTCTCTCGTTCCCTTGAGAAAGTTGTATTCTTTTTGTGTTGTCAGTTTGTGCGCTTAAAATAATACGATCACTATCAACACCTCGACTATCATCCCAACCACGAATAAATTCTCCACGCAGGTCAGGTAATTTTCCGGTTGGATACACTGCCGCTAATTGTGGGTAAGTTGTTTTATCGAACTCTGCTCCGTTACATTGCAGCCACCCGGCTGGTGGTATAACTGTAGGCCAGGGAATAGGAACACCCACAGGAATATTATTAACTGCATTGATTAAATTATTAACTTCTGCCTTGGTATATGCACCTATATCCCCAGCCTCTAGACTAATGTCAGTAGACAATGTTTTCCCATTCACCTTTCGGCTATTAGGCACTCTGTCATTAATATTTTCACGCAATGAATCTATTATTTCCTGGGCTAGCTTTTGAGTGACAACCAATGTATCACTATTGCCCACTACATCTGTAAGCTGAACAACACCTTTCTGTGTTAATGAGGCATTTGGCACTTCTGCTGTGATTTTTTGCTCTAACGCTCTGTTTAATTGGGCTGTGATTTTAATTATATCACCATCATCTAGAATATTATCGCTAGATTGTGTAGCGATAAAATCAGCTACCACAGATGATATAATTGATGACTGGCGAAGAACTTTATTTAATAAATCGATAGAAATAGTATTTGGTGGAAACCCTGTCAGTAAATCCTTACTTTCTTCATATATTTCTTGACTAATTATATTCGCATTATTACTAATAGAAAAAGCCTTAAAATCATTCTTGTGACTCATGTACTTTCTCCTTAAATTAAACAATGTTATTTTATAATCAACATATTAAATTATTGTAAAAATAGTCTCCCTTGCAATTCACACTAATCAAAGTCTAGTTCAGAAAAAGAATGTAGTTCAACATTTTTGAATCAAAAATATACCTTCCAAATTTATATTTAACATCTGGAAATTATTTTTATTTCATCCTGTAACTTTTCTATTTTAAATTACAAACTGAATATTCTGGCATTTGGACAAGAATATCTAAGCGGTAATGTTCAGAAATATCATAGGATTCCCTATCTTTGTAGAAAACACGCGCATTGTTATTATCGATACCCTTAAGTTGCCAGTTCTGAAAACGTGTCGGTAAATGCAAGTGCTGAGATACCATCATACACACCTCATCCCATACCTACTCTATAGCTTGTGATATTACAGTTATATATTTCACCCATAAAACAACTGCAGTTAAGCGATATAATACTTGCCACAGTCCCATGACGGGATTAAGGTGACTGTGATGAAAATAATATCCATTGCATCATCGAAAACGTTCTGAGAAAAACACCCAGATGCAAAACAACCACTAAAGGCTTAGTTTGACGAGGCAAAAAATGCCTCATGGAACCGACTACTTATCAAAAAATCCACACAATTTTGTTTTATATACTAAACAAAGTAACCAATTTATAACAATTTGTCGCGGAGTATTTTACCTGTTATAAGTTATTACATTACCTGCTAATTTATGAGATTAGGCTCACTCATCAATCATTACTAAAGTTAAATAGGAACTTCATATAATGGAAGACCCAGTAATCCTTCTGGAAAAAATCCTGACTTTTGCCCATAACGATCCCCGTATTGATACAGTTATCCAAACAGGTTCCCGTGCCAGAAATGCACGTGTAGATAAATTCTCAGATCTAGATATAGAACTGATTGGTTCAGGAACAGATGAATTAATAGGCAATGATTTATGGTTTAAGCAGTTGGGTGACGTTATGGTTGCATTGCATCTGGCTAATGAAAAAGAGGATGAACCAGATTGGCCAACTTGTCTGGTCGTTTTTAACGGCGGTCGTAAGGTGGATTTCACACTGGCAAGTGTTAAGCGCCTGAAAGATATGAAACAAAGAGGCTTGGATGAACTTTATCAACGCGGCTATAAGGTCCTCCTTGATAAGACGGGCCTTACAAACGGACTTCCTGAAATTACTCACCAATTGACTAAATCGTATATTCCATCATCAACAGAGTTTAATGAAAACCTGCGCGAGTTCTGGTTCGAGGCAACACAAGTACCTGTTTATATCACTCGTGGTGATTTATGGCCTGCAAGAATGAGGGATAATGAGATGAAAGACTTATTGCTAGCAATGATGGAGTGGTACGTCTCGATAAAAAGTGATGGAAAGACGGATGTCTGGTACAACGGCCATCATTTGCATGAATGGCTGCCTGAGAAGTTCAGCAAACATATTCAAGGGATTTTTAGCAGTTATGGCAAAGAAGAAGCGATACGAGCATTGCTGGAAACCACAGAGCTTTATACGGAGATTTCTGCTGAAGTGGCAGAAATGAAGGGGTTTGAGTTCGATAGTGAGTTACCCAGTAAAGTCAGGAAACATATTATGCAAGTTTGTTATGGTTAAATAATCTCGAACACCACAAAAAAACCTGTGAGTGTAATCAAAAGTCAAACGAAACAGTTCAATGAGGAAACTAGAAAAAAATGAAAATGCAAAAGGACTCTTCTCATACAGTTACGATCAAGGAAGTAATTATTCAGCAGAACGGTAAAGAGAATACGGAACACAGCGACCCGGTACCACTCGTCGAAATGTCAGTCAGTCTCGCTTCGCTCGGCTCGAACCTGCGACCCGTTGATTAAAAGTCAACGGCTCTACCAACTGAGCTAACGACTTACTCTAGGGGAATTGGTTTTGAATGAAGCTTTAAGATGGTGGGTCGTGCAGGATGACTCGGCCTGCGGCCTCGCCCTTCGGGCCAGCGCTCACGCGCTGTTGTCTCGCTTCGCTCGGCTCGAACCTGCGACCCATTGATTAAAAGTCAACTGCTCTACCGACTGAGCTAACGATCCATCTGGGAAATTGGTTTTGAATGAAACTCTAAGATGGTGGGTCGTGCAGGATTCGAACCTGCGACCAATTGATTAAAAGTCAACTGCTCTACCGACTGAGCTAACGACCCATCTGGGAAATTGGTTTTGAATGAAGCTTTAAGATGGTGGGTCGTGCAGGATTCGAACCTGCGACCAATTGATTAAAAGTCAACTGCTCTACCGACTGAGCTAACGACCCATCTTGTGACTTCTCTCGGCAACGGCGGCATATATTACTGATTTCTCCGCACTACGCAATGATTATTTTTTCAAATTACGTTTAAATGACTACTAAGCACTCAATTAACCCCGAAAATGTATCACTACACCCTTCCGGGGCCAATAATTACAGCGTAGAAAGCTTTTTCTCTGCCAGTTTAGCTGCATTCGAACCAGGATATTGTTTCATGACCTGTTGATAAACCGATCTCGCTTTATCCTTTTGCCCCTTGTCCTGCATGATTAAACCAACCTTATAAAGCGATTCACCACTCTTCTGCGACTTTGGATACTCTTTTACTACCGTAGCAAAGTAATAAGCGGCTTCGTCTTTCTTACCCTTGTTATAATGAAGTTGCCCTAACCAGTAATTAGCATTAGGCATATAACTCGATTTTGGGTAACTCTTCACGAAACTCTGAAAGGCTACAATCGCTTTATCGTACTCTTTGGTATTCACCGCCAAATGAACAGCAGCATCATAATCACCCTTCTCACTGCCCGTGCCAACAGATGATGATGCCTGATTGCCTCTATTATTTGCCGTTGAAGAAGCTGTATTTGCAGTAGGTTTACTCCCCTCAGAACTGGTAGCTCCTTCCAGTTGCTGATAAATATCCTTCTGCCGCTCTATAATCTGATTGAGCTGATACTGATTCTCCTGAATCTGCCCCCGAAGCATGTCAATATCACGTTGAGAATCAGCAAGTTGCTGCTGGAGCTGAGTTAACAGCTGACTGTGAGCATTGGAAATACGCTCTAGTTGGGTAAGGCGCTCATCGGTAGAACCCGAGCCGACATTACTGATTGGCGCTTGGGCAATAGCGGCCCAAGGAACCGCTACGCCAACCAATAACGACAGACCCAAAAAATGATGTCTGAAGTTACTGTTCATGAACTACTCTTAATATGCCAGTACTGCGCGACGGTTTTTAGCGTAAGCTGCTTCGTCGTGGCCCAGCACAGCAGGTTTTTCTTTACCGTAAGAGACGATAGAGATTTGCTCACCGGAAACACCTTTGCCTTGCAGGTACATTTTCACTGCATTAGCACGGCGTTCACCTAATGCGATGTTGTACTCAGGAGTACCACGTTCGTCAGCATGACCTTCTACAACAACTTTGTAAGATGGGTTGTTGCGCAGGAATGCCGCGTGAGCGTCTAGCAGCTGAGTAAAATCTGAGTTGATGTCGTATTTGTCAAAACCGAAATATACGATGTTGTTGTTTTGTAGCTCTTGCATTTGCTGACGAGCTAATTCCTCTGCTGACAGACCCGCATTAGTTTCGTTAACAGTGCCTACACCAGTCTGATCGTTATCAGCATTCTTGTTAGAACTACACGCTGCTACGGCCATAACTGGTAAAGCTAACATCAGCCCTTTTAGCACTTTGTTCAGTTGCATCTCTTTGATCCTTTTAAAATTTGCCATACATATTATTATGCATCACAGATACGGCGACCAGGCAGGAAATTTTACCTGTCCATCGGTTGCCGGAAGACGCGCTTTGAAACGCCCGTCAGTCGAAACTAGCTGCAATACAGTCCCCAACCCTTGGCTGGAGCTATAAATCACCATAGTGCCGTTAGGTGCGATACTCGGCGTTTCATCCAGGAACGTATCCGTCAAAATTTGAACGGCTCCCGTTGCCAGATCTTGTTTAGCTATGTGCTGCTTACCACTCTCTGAGCTGACCATCACCACAAAATTGCCATCTGCGCTTACATCAGCATCCTGGTTTTGTGTGCCTTCCCAAGTGAGGCGTTGCGGAGCACCGCCATTAATATCGGTTTTATATAACTGTGGACGACCACCCTGATCAGAGGTATAAACCAAAGTCTGGTTATCCGGCATCCAACTTGGCTCAGTATTGTTACTGCGCCCATCTGTAACCTGACGAATCTGAGCTGAACTCAAATCCATCACATAAAGATTCAAACTACCCGATTTAGACAGAGCAAACGCCAATTTACTGCCATCAGGGGAAAATGCAGGTGCACCGTTATGACGCGGGAAAGAGGCAACCTGACGTACCTCACCACTCGCCAAGGTCTGGATAACCAAGGCAGAACGGCCACTTTCAAATGTCACATAAGCCAGTTTGGCGCCATCAGGAGACCATGCCGGCGACATCAACGGTTCTGGCGAACGGTGAACAGTGAACTGGTTGTAACCATCGTAATCAGATACACGCAGTTCATACGGATATTTACCGCCATTAGTCTTTACAATGTAAGCCAGACGAGTACGGAATGCGCCTTTGATGCCCGTCAGTTTTTCAAATACTTGATCACTGGCTGTATGCGCAGCATAACGCAACCATTGTTTGGTCACTTTAAACTGATCCTGAGCAAGTACTGTGCCCGGAGCACTCGAAGTATCAACCAACTGATAAGAGATCAAAAAACCACCATCTGCGCTTGGTTGAATCTGCCCAACAACAACAGCGTCAATCCCCAACGCAGACCACGCAGCAGGTGTTACCTCAGATGCCGTCGTTGGTTGCTGTGGCATACGGCTGATATCAATAGGGTTAAATTTACCGCTGTTGCGAAGATCAGCGCCAACAATCGCCCCAATCTCTTCCGGTGCATTACCCGCTCCAGTCCATTTAAAGGGTACAACGCCAATAGGACGTGCAGAATCGACACCTTGGGTGATCTCGATACGAACTTCTGCGTAAGCAACCGTGGCCCACAACATTAAAATGCCTAGTACTACTTTAAAAGCCTGCCTCATTAATCTCTCCCTTATCACGATGGAATAGTCGCAATAATTCGCAGAATATTAACAAACGTCAACAAACAAAACCAGATATACCCGTTATCTTTCAAGTTGCCTCTTTGTTGGCTGCACTCGCTCACCCCGGTCACATCGTTACCTATGCTCCCGGGGATTCGCACCCTTGCCGTCTCGATGCATCTTGAAATCCATAAGGTATAGCTTAATAACATTGAATGGTTTTGTTTGTTATTAATATTAATAACTTCTAAATAACAACTTTATTGAGGTTTGAAATCAAGCGGCGCGTTTTTAAACGCTTCATAAACCTCCTTGCTTGGCGGTTTCGGAATTTTCGCTTGTTTAGCCGCCGCTACCGCCGCTTGGCACAACGCCTGGTCTCCCCCCTCTGACTTTACATCAATTAACAAGCCATCAGGAGCAAGTTTAATCCGTAATGCACAGGTACGCCCACGATACATGCTTGGATCGTAAAACTTATTCTGTATCGCTATCTGGATCTGCCCCAGATAGTTATTAATGTCAGCATTTGAAGCGCCACTTTTCTTACCGCCACCTTTACCGGCGGCAGAAGCCCCTCCTTGCTGTTTCGGTGCATTGGAAGTTAAACCACCCAGTAAGTCATCAACTTCACTTGCCTGTTTAGTGGCTTGCTCAGCGGCTTTTTTCTTGGCGTCAGCTTCGGCCTTGGCTTTAGCCTTTGCATCTGCCTCAGCTTTGGCTTTAGCATCCGCTTCAGCCTTGGCTTCTGCTTTAGCTTTAGCCTCAGCTTCTGCTTTAGCTTTAGCCTCAGCTTCTGCTTTGGCTTTCGCTTCTTCCACAGCTTTTTGTTTAGCAGCAGCGGCTTCAGCTTCTTTTTTAGCTTCAGCTTCGGCTTTCTTCTGTGCCTCAGCCTGCTCTTTAATCAGTTTTTCTTTTTCAGCCTTAGCCTTTGCCGCAGCTTCTTCTGCCTGTTTTTGCTCTTCACGGGCTTTGTTTGCGGCTTCTACAGCTTGCTTTTTCTGTTCTTCCGCTGCCTGTTGCGCCTTAATTCGCTCTTCTTCTACCGCTTTTAAACGCTCCTGCTCTTCAGCCTGTTTTTCCCTTAATTCGGCTGCTTGCTGCTCCGCTTTCTTCTTTCGTAACTGCTCTACACGCTTAGCATCAGCCTGTTGTTGTTGCTGTTGATTGTACTGTTGTACTACCGCATTCGGATCGACCATAACAGCATCAATAACAGAACCATCCTGACCACCGCCACCCATTTCAGTTTTTCGTGTCAGGGAACCCCAAATAAGTAACCCAATCAAAATAATATGCAACACAACCGAAACGATAACAGCGCGATTTAATTTATTGTTTTGCCCGTTTGTCTTTCCCACGCTCGATATCCAAGATCTTCAAATAACAGCAACTGCCAGCCAAACTCAGATAGCCTGAGTCATTAAGCCAACGGATTTCACACCTGCCTGATGCAGCATGTTGAGTGCCTTAATAATCTCATCGTAAGGCACTTCTTTCGAACCACCGATCAAGAAAACGGTTTTTGGATTCTCTTTTATTCGTGCCTGCGCTTCCGCAATAATCTGCGGCTCAGGCAATAATTCCAATCGTTCATGGTTAACTATCATGGTGTACTGACCAACACCAGAAACCTCCACGATTACCGGTGGATTATCAGAGTTAGAAACCGTTTTAGAATCTACCGCATCCGGCAGATCAACTTCTACGCTTTGAGTGATAATCGGCGCTGTTGCCATAAAGATAAGCAACAGAACCAGCAATACGTCCAGTAAGGGAACGATATTGATTTCGGATTTCAGCTCACGCTTGCGACTACGAGTGCGTGCCATAGCCTCCCCCTTACTATTTGTTCTCTGCTTGATTTTCAGCAGCGAAAGCCTGACGATGCAAAATAGCCAGGAACTCTTCCATAAAGTTATCGTAATTTTGCTCCAGCTTATTAACACGTTGATTCAAGCGGTTGTATGCCATAACTGCCGGAATCGCCGCAAACAGACCAATCGCCGTTGCAATCAACGCTTCTGCAATACCCGGCGCCACCATCTGGAGAGTGGCCTGTTTTACCGCACCTAACGCGATAAATGCATGCATGATGCCCCAAACTGTACCAAATAGACCAATGTATGGACTAATTGAGCCAACTGTCCCCAAGAACGGAATATGGCTTTCCAGCGATTCCAATTCACGATTCATTGAGATACGCATTGCACGCGAAGCCCCTGTTACTACCGCTTCTGGAGCATGATTATTTGCATGGTGCAGACGGGCAAATTCTTTGAACCCAGAATAAAAAATTTGTTCTGTTCCACCTAAAGAATCTCGACGCGACTGACTTTCCTTATATAAGCGTGATAATTCAATACCCGACCAGAATTTGTCTTCAAACGCTTCCGCTTCACGAGTTGCTGCATTGAGAATTTTGGTCCTTTGAATAATGATCGCCCATGAAGCAACGGAAAAGCAGATCAAAACAAGCATGATCAGCTGCACCAAAAGGCCCGCTTTCAAGAATAAATCTAGAATGTTCATGTCAGTCACTGCTTAAACTCCGCGACAATAGACTTTGGAAGCGCAATCGGCTTCATTTGAGATGTATTCACGCAGGCGACTAAAACTTCTGCGCTGTTAATCATTGCTCCATTACCATCAACAATGCGTTGAATAAATGTCAAAGATGCTCGACGAATATCCGTAATTTCACTCTGCACCTCCAACATATCATCAAGCCGGGCCGGGGCTCGGTAATCAACCACCATACGCCGTACAACAAATGCAATTTGTTCATCAAGTAAACGCTGTTGATGAATTCCATGCTGACGTAACATCTCAGTACGTGCTCTTTCATAAAAGACGACATAACGGCCGTTATAAACTATCCCGCCTACATCTGTATCTTCATAATAAATACGAATGGGCCACCGGAACAACGTATTACTCACTTTCAATCCTACATAAGGCGAATTAACGTTGCCACTATACTCAAGACAATGCGGCTTTGGAATAATGTGCAAATAAAAAATTTATGGGTTAGATGCCCCAATAACATACAGAATTAACTTATAAAGAAATGACACAGCCCCAAAATCAAGCATGCCGGCAAGGGAGAGAAAAAGATACGCCAGACGATATTTCTTGGCTGAAAACCTACCCCGAAAGTCACACCTGTACATACAGACCATATTAGCAAAATACCTTGCCATATCTGTAATGAACTGGTGTTAGCCGCAAAACGAGCAGGGTCCCAGAATACATAAGCAGCGAATATTAATGCCACAATAAGGATAAAGCCCGCACAGGGGCTTTATCCATTAGTATCCATGCCGATAGTATTTATCCATACCCGTCATCTTTCAAGTTGCCTCTTTGTTGGCTGCACTCACTCACCCCGGTCACATAGTTACCTATGCTCCCGGGGATTCGCTCCCTTGCCGTCGCGATCCATCTTGAAATCCATTGGGTATATCAACAAGATTTCTCGCTATTTTTCGCGACTTTTTCTTCTTCATTATGTTCAAGAGCTAAGGCTGCGATGATAGCGAAACTACAAGCCAAGAGCGTTCCGAGAATCCAAGCAAAATACCACATGCTTTATGTTCCTTAGTACAGTGAATGTTTGTTATCTTCGATAAAACTTTTATCCAAACGCCCGAACATTTTGTAGTAACACCAAATGGTATATCCCAGAATGATTGGGACAAAAATCAATGCAACTACAAACATAACACGCAGCGTCATCAGGCTTGAAGTCGCATCCCACATCGTCAAACTGACATTAGGATCAGTGATTGAAGGCATCACAAATGGGAACATCGTTACACCGCAGGCCAGAATGATGCCAGCAATTGTCAGTGAAGAGAACAGGAATGCCCATCCAGCTTTATTCATACGCGTCATCAGCATCGTCAGCAAAGGCGAAGCCACACCCAATGCCGGTAGTACCCACAACCACGGATAGTTGTTAAAGTTGGTCAACCAAGCACCCGCCTGATGAGCGACTTCTTTATGTAATGGATTAGACTGAGCCACCGTATCCAAGCCGCCAGTCACAATATAACCATCAATACCATAAATCAGCCATACACCTGCCAACAGGAAAGCCACCATTGTCACCAGCGCACAGAGATAAGTTGCCGCACGAGAACGCAGGCGCAGCTCACCCGTAGTACGCATTTGCAGATAAGTTGCCCCCTGAGTCACAATCATCATCAAGCTGATAATTCCCGCCAATAAGCCGTACGGGTTGAGCAATCCAAAGAAGGAGCCGGTATAGAACAGACGGAGTTGGGAATCGACGTTAAACGGCACCCCCTGTAATAGATTACCGAATGCCACACCGATAACTAATGGTGGAACAAAGCTACCGACAAATATTCCCCAATCCCACATGTTACGCCACTTGCGGTTTTCCAATTTGGAGCGGTAATCAAAACCAACCGGACGGAAGAACAACGCAGATAACACCAGGATCATAGCAACATAGAAGCCAGAGAACGCCGCAGCATAGACCATCGGCCATGCGGCGAACAGCGCTCCACCGGCGGTAATCAGCCAAACCTGATTACCATCCCAATGCGGTGCCACTGAGTTAATCATGATGCGACGCTCAATATCGTTTTTGCCGATGATACGTAACAGGATACCGACTCCCATATCAAAACCATCAGTTACCGCGAAACCGATTAGCAATACACCAATCAGTAGCCACCATATAAATCGTAGTACTTCATAATCAAACATAAGTGGACTCCTGTTTACTGAGCTTCAGGTGCTGAAGTTGTTTTCTGTTCAAAATGGTAACGCCCCGTTTTTAGGCTACTTGGGCCAAGGCGAGCAAATTTGAACATCAGAAACATTTCCGCAATCAGGAATAAGGTATAAAGGCCACAAATCAGCGCCATAGAGAACAAGATATCGCCGGCTGCTAAATTGGAACTCGCCACCGCAGTTGGCAGAACTTCACCAATTGCCCACGGTTGACGACCATATTCCGCCACAAACCAGCCTGATTCGATGGCAATCCACGGCAATGGAATACTGTACAGTGCTGCGCGTAGCAACCACTTTTGTTTACCAATGCGGCCACGGATAACGCTCCAAAACGCCAGACCGATCAACAGTAACATCAGGAAACCTGCTGCAACCATGATACGGAATGCAAAATAGAGCGGTGCAACCCGAGGAATAGAATCTTTTGCGGCTGCTTTGATCTGTTCTTCACTGGCATCAGTCACTTTGCTGGTATAACGTTTCAGCAACATGCCATAACCCAGATCTTGTTTATTTTCATTGAATGCTGTACGAACAGTTGGGTCTGTGTTACCTGCACGTAATTCTTCCAACAGATGATAAGCCTTTATACCATTACGAATACGCTGCTCATGCTGGTCCATCAGATCGCGCAGACCAATGACCGGAGTATCAACAGAACGGGTAGCAATTAGCCCCATAAGATAAGGGATCTGAATGGCATATTTGTTTTCCATTTTATCCTGATCCGGGATACCTATCAGTGTAAAAGCAGCCGGCGGTGGCTGGGTTTCCCATTCAGCTTCAATGGCGGCCAGCTTAGTTTTTTGTACGTCGCCCATTTCGTAACCAGATTCATCACCCAGTACAATAACGGATAGCACAGCGGCGATACCAAAACTTGAAGCAATCGCAAATGAACGCTTAGCAAATGGAATATCACGGCCTTTAAGCAGATAGTAAGAGCTGATACCGAGAACGAAGATCGCCCCTGTCACATAACCTGCGGCAACGGTATGCACAAATTTCACTTGAGCAACCGGGTTCAGTACCAGTTCAGCAAAACTTACCATCTCCATGCGCATGGTTTCAAAGTTGAAATCAGAAGCAATTGGGTTTTGCATCCAACCGTTAGCAACCAGAATCCAAAGCGCAGAGAAGTTAGATCCTAATGCGACCAACCAAGTTACCGCCAGATGTTGTGTCTTGCTGAGACGATCCCAACCGAAGAAGAACAGACCTACGAATGTAGACTCCAGGAAGAACGCCATCAAGCCTTCAATCGCTAGAGGCGCACCGAAAATGTCACCAACGTAGTGAGAAAAGTATGACCAGTTAGTCCCAAACTGGAACTCCATAGTCAACCCTGTTGCAACCCCCAGAGCAAAGTTAATACCAAATAACTTGCCCCAGAATTTTGTCATATCTTTATAAATTTGTTTACCGGAAAGCACATATACCGTTTCCATGATCGCCAGCAAAAACGCCATACCGAGCGTTAGTGGAACGAATAGAAAGTGATACATTGCAGTTAAGGCAAACTGTAATCGTGACAGTTCGACAATATCAAACATCTTGACTCCTTGCTCCTAGCAGGAAGACACCGACTTGCGGCAACCTGACTTCATATAAGCACTTTTCTCAAAGTACTCATGTGGAAGCCTCGTAACTACCAGCAATAAATGCCTTTAAAATATACCGTTATCTTTCAAGTTGCCTCTTTGTTGGCTGCACTCACTCACCCCGGTCACATAGTTCTCTATGCTCCCGGGGATTCGCTCCCTTGCCGTCGCGATGCATCTTGAAATCTATTGGGTATAACAACTCAGTACTCAGTAAATTAAAAACTAATTAGACTAATAGTATAGTACGCTTATATTCCCATACAATAAATAGGTTTTACGTGATTCAGATTAGAATTCTGAATATAGGTCAAGAATTGCAACCTCTGTTTAATAGGAACTAATTTGATTAGAGTCAATTTAAGCAAATTAAAGCAATAATGCTATAGTAATAAATTGATTTTAGTCATCTTTTTCTGGTTAGTGTTAATTACCTTGTCTATTATTTCATTTTGGTTGATATATTGTTAATTATTTGTTCATTTAGATAAATATTGATTTCTATATTGCTGTGAAATGGCTTTTAAAATTAACTTCTTATTTTGATTCTTAAGAAAATATTATTATTAACTTCGTTTTTATTAAATTTAATTTTGATAAAGAGCATTAATGAAATTCAGTTTAATTTAATTGGAGAATAACAAAGTGCGAGCCGCACTAAAGCGCGTTCAAAACACTGCCCAGGTTCGCTCTTTTGGTAAAGGAGGGCAAATAAAATAGCCCTATTGGAATGGCAGTTAATGAATTTAATCGCGGTGAATACTGCCTATACAAATAAAAAGGCCACTTCACAGTGGCCTCATAGATAAGCATCTCTTATCAACGCTTACTTGCCAGCGAGTAAATCCTTCACTGCATCACCGATGTCTGCCAGACTGCGGACCGTCTTCACGCCAGCCGCTTCCAGAGCAGCAAATTTTTCGTCCGCCGTTCCTTTACCACCTGCAATAATGGCACCGGCATGCCCCATTCGCTTACCTTTCGGCGCAGTCACACCGGCAATATAGGCAACAACCGGCTTAGTGACATGCTCTTTAATATAAGCCGCCGCTTCTTCTTCCGCTGTTCCACCAATTTCACCAATCATTACTATGGCTTCTGTTTGCGGATCTTCCTGGAACAATTTCAGAATATCGATGAAGTTAGAACCTGGAATTGGGTCACCACCGATACCAACACAAGTAGATTGTCCTAAACCGGCATCCGTCGTCTGTTTTACCGCTTCATAAGTCAATGTTCCTGAGCGGGAAACAATGCCAACTTTACCTGCTCGATGAATGTGTCCCGGCATAATACCGATCTTACATTCATCTGGCGTAATGACTCCCGGACAGTTAGGGCCGATCATACGCACACCTGCTTCATCCAATTTCACTTTAACCGCCAGCATATCCAGCGTTGGGATACCTTCAGTAATCGTGATGATCAGTTTAATACCAGCGTCGATCGCTTCCAGAATAGAATCTTTACAGAATGGCGCAGGAACATAGATAACAGAAGCCGTTGCCCCTGTTGCGTCTACCGCTTCACGAACGGTATTGAAAACAGGTAACCCTAGATGTTCAGTACCACCTTTACCCGGCGTTACTCCACCAACCATTTGGGTACCATAAGCAATCGCTTGTTCTGAATGGAAAGTACCTTGGCTGCCAGTGAAACCCTGACAGATAACTTTGGTGTTTTTATCAATTAAAATAGACATTATTTATTTTGCCCCCACTGCTGCTACTGCTTGCTTAGCTGCATCTGTCAAGCTGGTTGCGGCAATGATATTTAAACCACTGTCAGCCAGTTTTTTCGCGCCCAGATCAGCATTGTTCCCTTCCAAACGAACAACAACCGGTACGTGAACCCCGACTTCTTCCACCGCACCAATAATACCGTCAGCAATCAGGTCACAACGAACAATACCACCAAAGATATTAACCAATACCGCTTTCACATTTTCATCTGACAGGATGATTTTAAACGCTTCTGTAACACGCTCTTTGGTTGCACCACCACCGACATCAAGGAAGTTCGCTGGCGCACCACCATGCAATTTCACGATATCCATCGTCCCCATTGCCAAGCCTGCTCCGTTTACCATGCAACCAATATTGCCATCCAGCGCAACATAGTTCAGCTCCCACTGTGCCGCCTGAGCTTCACGAGGATCTTCCTGAGATGGATCATGCATTTCACGCAACTCAGCCTGACGGAACAGTGCGTTACCATCAGCGCCCAATTTACCATCCAGACAAATCAGATCACCCTGAGTCGTGATAACCAGCGGATTAATTTCAACCAGAGCCAGATCGCGCTCCAGGAACAGATTTGCCAATCCTAAGAAAATTTTAGTGAACTGGCTGACTTGCTTACCGGTTAAACCCAATTTAAATGCCAGTTCACGCCCCTGATAAGACATAGGGCCAATTAACGGGTCGATAATCGCTTTATGAATCAGTTCCGGGGTCTCTTCCGCAACTTTTTCAATTTCAACACCACCTTCAGTAGAAGCCATGAACACTACACGACGTGTACCACGATCAACCACAGCACCAAGATACAGCTCCTTCGCAATATCGGTTGCCGCTTCCACTAAAATCTGACGAACAGGCTGCCCTTGCGCATCTGTTTGGTAAGTGACCAAACGTTTTCCTAGCCACTGCTCTGCGAAAGCGCGAATTTCTTCTTTACTGTTAACCACTTTCACGCCGCCCGCTTTACCGCGACCGCCAGCATGAACCTGGCACTTCACCACCCAAGGGCCAGAACCGATTTTAGATGCAGCTTCTTCTGCTTCACGCGGTGTCGTGCAGGCATAACCAGCCGGAGCGGGTAAACCATACCGTGCAAAAAGCTGTTTTGCCTGATACTCGTGTAAATTCATGATGTTCTATCCATAATTAAGTCTAAGAAAAGCAAAAAATTGGTAAGTTGCTCTCTGATTTTTTTGTTGCTCTGGATATAGCCAGTCCAAAGACTGGCTGTACATAATACCCGTTATCTTTCAAGTTGACTCTTTGTTGGCCTCACTCGCTCACCCCGGTCACATAGTTCGCTATGCTCCCGGGGATTCGCTCCCTTGCCATCGCAATCCATCTTGAAATCCATAGGGTATATACATTTGTTTACTTCAGACTGGGCAAATATTAGCGCGTATCTGCCCTGATTATGTTGCTATACGTCCAGCAGCAAACGTGCAGGATCTTCCAGCATTTCTTTGATGGTCACCAGGAAGCCTACAGACTCACGTCCATCAATCAGACGGTGGTCATAAGACAGTGCCAGGTACATCATTGGAAGGATCTCCACCTGACCATTCACCGCCATCGGACGATCTTTAATGGCATGCATACCAAGAATCGCGCTCTGTGGCGGGTTAATGATCGGCGTGGACATTAAAGAGCCAAATACACCACCATTGGTAATCGTGAAATTACCGCCGGTCAGCTCTTCAACGGTCAATTTGCCGTCGCGGCCTTTGATAGCCAGCTCTTTAATACGTTTTTCGAGTTCAGCCATGCTCAATGCATCCGCATCACGCAGTACCGGCGTTACCAGACCACGCGGTGTCGATACCGCAATACTGATATCGAAATAGTTGTGGTAAACCACATCAGTACCATCAATAGAAGCATTCACTTCTGGATAGCGTTTCAGTGCTTCAACCACGGCTTTCACATAGAAAGACATAAAGCCCAGACGCACACCGTGGCGTTTTTCAAACGCTTCGCCGTACTGCTTACGCATTTCCTGAATTGGCTTCATGTTAACTTCGTTAAATGTTGTCAACATCGCCGTGTTGTTTTTCGCTTCCAGCAGACGTTCAGCCACACGTTTACGCAGGCGAGTCATTGGAACACGTTTTTCGCTGCGGTGCGGCAACAAAGAATCCTGGGCAGAAGCAGAGATTTCTGCTGATTTATTACCCGCTTTTTCGTTATCAGCCATATGTTTTTCCACGTCTTCACGGACGATACGTCCACCAACACCACTGCCTTTAATCGCTTTAGCATCAAGATCATGCTCTGCAATCAAACGGCGGACCGCCGGGCTGAGCGCATCATTGCTCTCTTCTTCTAAACCGGCAGTCTGGCGTTTCGCCAAAGTTGCTTCTGTTTTTTCTTTTATTTCTGTCGGCTTACCAGTGCTATCGCCCAGACGGATACGACCAAGAAGCTGACGGGATAGAACAGTGGCATCTTTCACTTCCAAAATAGCTTCTAAAACACCCGCTTCACTGGCAGGCACTTCCAGCACAACTTTATCTGTTTCGATTTCAACCAGCACTTCATCACGTTCAACACGGTCACCCTCTTTTTTGTGCCAGACCGCCACAGTGGCATCAGCAACAGACTCAGGCAGATCCGGAACCAGAATATCTACGCTACTCATTTTATATCCTTTATTTATTCAACGTTCAGTGCGTCATTAACCAGCTCTTGTTGTTGTTGCTGGTGAACTGACATATATCCAACTGCCGGGGAAGCAGACGCAGGACGACCTGCATAACGTAAAGAAGCCCCGAACGGGATCACTTCACGGAAGTTGTGCTGACTACAATACCAGGCCCCCTGATTTAATGGCTCTTCCTGGCACCAGACAAAATCATGTACATGTGCATACTGTTCCAGTGTTGACTGAACATCCTGATGAGGGAACGGATATAGTTGCTCAATACGCACAATAGCGACATCAGTTTGTTCATTTTTACGGCGTTGCTCTAACAGGTCGTAGTAGACTTTACCTGAGCAGAGTACAACCCGTTTAACACCTTTCGGATCAAACTCATCAATTTCACCAATAACCGTCTGGAATTTACCATTAGCCAGTTCATCCAGGCTGGAAACGGCTAATGGATGACGCAACAGCGATTTTGGCGACATAACGATCAACGGACGACGCATACCGCGCAAAGCCTGACGGCGAAGCATGTGGTAGACCTGAGCTGGCGTTGATGGCACACAAACCTGCATGTTCTGTTCTGCGCATAGTTGAAGATAACGCTCCAAACGTGCTGATGAGTGTTCAGGCCCCTGCCCTTCATAACCATGCGGCAACAACATCACCAGACCGCACATACGGCCCCATTTCTGCTCACCGGAGCTGATGAATTGGTCAATAACAACCTGTGCACCGTTGGCAAAATCACCAAATTGAGCTTCCCAGATTGTCAGAGCACGAGGTTCTGTTGTTGCATAACCATACTCAAACGCCAACACCGCCTCTTCAGACAGAACAGAATCCCAAACATTGAATGCTCCCTGACCGTTATGAACGTTCGCCAGAGGAACATAAACAGAACCGTTAGCCTGATTATGGATAACTGCATGACGATGGAAGAAAGTACCACGGCCGGCATCTTCACCAGACAAACGTACCGGAACCCCTTCATCCACCAAAGTGGCATAGGCCAATGTTTCTGCGGCGCCCCAATCGAACAATTTATCGCCGTTCGCCATCTCTGCACGGTCGTTATAAATTTTCGCTACACGGGAGTGCATTGTCACTTCTTCCGGGACAGAACTGATGCGTCTGCCCAGATCTTGCAAACGCTTAACATCAACTTTATGCAGGTACTCTTCATCCCATTCGTGATTAAGATAAGGTTCCCAAGTAAATGAGTGCAGCCCCATTGAGCGCCATTCATCAACGACACAATCACCACGGTCGAGCGCATCACGATACAGGTTAACCATCTCAGTCACATCATCGACTGATATCAGCTTTTCCGCCACCAGCTTGTCACCATAGATTTTACGTGGCGTTGGGTGCTTCTTAATTTTCTGATACATCATTGGCTGAGTGGCACTTGGCTCATCAGCTTCGTTATGACCATGACGGCGATAGCAGACCAGATCGATCATCACATCGCATTTGAAGGTATTACGGAAATCCAGCGCCAAACGGGTAACAAACGCCACCGCTTCTGGATCATCTGCATTAACGTGGAAAATCGGCGCCTGTACCATTTTGATAATATCAGTACAGTATTGTGTTGAACGGGCATCTTTCGGGTTAGACGTTGTGAAACCGATCTGGTTATTGATGATGATACGAATTGTACCACCCACTTCATAACCACGAGCTTGAGACATGTTCAGGGTTTCCTGCACCACTCCCTGGCCGGTAACAGCAGCATCACCGTGGATAGTGATTGGCAATACCATATTACTGCGGCCTTCATCCAGACGGTCACGGCGGGCGCGTACTGAACCAATAACCACAGGGCTGACAATCTCAAGGTGAGATGGGTTAAATGCTAATGCCAAATGAACCTTAGCCCCCTCGGTTGCAAAATCAGACGAGAAACCCTGATGATACTTCACGTCACCGGTACCAAGGTGCTCTTTATGCTTACCCGCAAACTCATCAAACAAATCAGCCGGTTTTTTACCTAAGATATTAACCAAGACGTTGAGGCGACCACGGTGAGCCATTCCTAGTACGACTTCTCGTGTGTCATGTTTACCCGCATGACGGATAAGATCCTTCAACATCGGGATAAGCGCATCACCACCTTCAAGAGAGAAACGTTTCGCTCCCGGAAACTTAGCTCCCAGATAACGCTCCAAACCTTCGGCTGCCGTCAGTTCCGCCAGAAAACGCAGCTTTTCCTCTACGCTAAACTGAGAATTAACAGTAACAGATTCCAGACGCTGCTGAATCCAACGTTTTTCTTCCGTATTGGTGATGTGCATGTATTCAGCACCAATAGAACCGCAATAAGTGCGTTTCAGTGCTTCATACAAATCAGCCAATTTCATCGTCTCTTTGCCGATAGCAAAAGAACCTACGTTAAATGTCTCTGCAAAATCAGCTTCCGTCAGATTATGGAAAGCAGGATCTAAATCAGGAACACTATCCTGTTTCCATAATCCCAACGGGTCAAGGTTCGCATTTTGATGACCGCGGAAGCGGAATGCATTGATGAGCTGCAAAACTTTAACTTGTTTTGCATCCATTGCTGGATCGCTGACAGAGGAATGATAACGCGTAGTATCTTTCGCAAGACGACGAAAGTAATCACGCGTCTGCGAGTGGAGTTGTTCACCGCTGAGTCCCGCATTCGGCAATTGTTGGAAAATCTCTCTCCAACTTGCATCAACGGAGTTTGGATCGGTTATATAGTCTTCATAGATCTGCTCTACGTAAGACTGGTTTGAACCAGCCAGGAAGCTTGAATCCAGCCAGTCCTTCATTGCGCCGTTCTGCATTGTGATCCCTTAAGCTTTAAAAGCTTTAGTTTTCGCCGTGGTTAACTATTACCGTTTAAATACGGTATCGATAAAAGGTTCATTTGGACGTGCTTTATGCATGTTCTCTTTTGGGTTTCAGAACCCTTCAAGGAACCTTTAAAAACGGTTAGGCTGTTTTTAAAGGTTCCTCACTTCAAGCTTTTGTCATCATTAGCAGTTGGCAACTCATTGCTCTTCAATTCTTTGTGCCCTCCACAGAAAAAATCTCGCGGAGGGCAGACCTATTATGCACTATGTTTCAGCAACATAGACTTAATATGGCCAATAGCTTTTGTTGGATTCAACCCCTTGGGGCACACACTGACACAATTCATGATGCTATGGCAACGGAAAACACTGAAAGCATCATTCAGCTTGTCTAATCGTGAAGCCGTTTCAGTATCACGGCTGTCAATCAGGAAGCGATATGCTGCCAGTAAGCCCGCCGGCCCGATAAATTTATCAGGGTTCCACCAGAATGACGGGCAGGAAGTTGAACAACATGCACACAGAATACATTCGTACAGACCATCGAGCTTTTCCCTTTGTGCAGGCGATTGTAAATGTTCACGTGCCGGCGGGTTTTTGCCGTCATTTAGCAAATATGGGCGAATCTTCTCATATTGCGCATAGAATTGCCCCATATCTACAACCAGGTCACGAATAACCGGCAAGCCTGGCAACGGACGGATAACAATTTTCTTGCTACCACGCCGTAAAGCCGAAACAGGCGTAATACAGGCCAGGCCATTTTTACCGTTCATGTTAAGGCCGTCAGAACCACAAACACCTTCACGGCAAGAACGACGGAAAGAGAGTGTTGGGTCCTGCTGCTCTTTAAGCTGGATCAACGCATCCAGCAACATCATGTCACGCCCTTCTTCTGCTTCCAGCGTGTAATCCTGCATACGAGGAGCGCTGTCAACATCCGGGTTGTAACGATAAATCGAAAATTCAAGTTTCATAATCTATTCCTCCGCAACTGGATTATCAGCAACTCATTAGTAAGTACGCGCTTTCGGCGGAAATGCTTCACGCAGTTTTGGCTGCATGTTGACATCACGACGAGTCATGGTCTCAGTTTGCGGCAGATAAAGAGTATGGCATAACCAGTTCGCATCATCACGATCCGGATAGTCGAAACGGCTGTGAGCACCGCGGCTCTCAGTGCGGAAATTAGCAGCAACAGCCGTGGAAAGTGCTGTTTCCATCAGGTTATCAAGCTCCAGACACTCAATTCTCTGAGTATTGAACTCTGAGGAAGTATCGTCCAAACGCGCACTCTTCAGGCGTTCACGGATAACTTTAAGTTCTTCCAGCCCTTTAGCCATTGCATCACCTTCACGGAATACCGAGAAGTTGTTCTGCATACACGCTTGCAAATCTTTACGAATTTTAACCGGATCTTCACCCGTACGGGTACTATTCCAACGGTTCAGACGTTGCAAGGATATTTCAATATCCGATTCGCTGGCTTCACGGCTAGTCCCCTGCTCCATCAACGATTCTTTCAGGTGCAAACCGGCAGAACGGCCAAACACCACTAAGTCCAACAGCGAGTTCCCCCCCAAACGGTTTGCGCCATGAACCGATACACAGGCAATTTCACCGACAGCAAACAGACCCGGAATAACCACATCTTCACCGTTTTCGTTAACCATCAGAGCCTGACCGGTCACTTTAGTTGGGATTCCTCCCATCATATAGTGGCAAGTTGGAATAACCGGGATAGGTTCTTTTACTGGGTCAACGTGGGCGAAAGTACGGGATAACTCAAGAATGCCCGGCAGACGAGATTCCAGCACCTCTTTGCCCAAATGATCCAATTTCAGCTTGGCATGAGGACCCCAAGGACCTTCACAACCACGGCCTTCGCGGATTTCGATCATAATGGAACGTGCCACGACATCACGACCAGCCAGATCTTTAGCATTTGGCGCGTAACGCTCCATAAAGCGCTCGCCATCTTTATTCAGCAAATAACCACCTTCACCACGGCAGCCTTCTGTTACCAGAACACCTGCTCCGGCAATACCGGTTGGGTGGAATTGCCACATTTCCATATCCTGTACAGGTACACCCGCACGCAGCGCCATACCTACACCATCACCGGTGTTAATGTGGGCGTTAGTGGTTGATTGATAAATACGACCGGCACCACCCGTTGCCAGAATCGTTGCCTTCGCTTTGAAATAAACCACTTCACCGGTTTCAATAGAGATCGCAGTACAACCAACAATAGTGCCATCCTGATTTTTAACCAGATCCAACGAATACCATTCAGAAAAAATAGTGGTGTGATTTTTTAAGTTCTGCTGATACAGCGTATGCAACAGGGCATGACCGGTACGGTCTGCCGCCGCAGCGGTACGTGCAGCCTGTTCACCACCAAAGTTTTTTGACTGGCCACCGAATGGACGTTGATAAATACGACCGTCATCCAAACGCGAAAATGGCAACCCCATGTGTTCCAGTTCCAGAATGGCCTCGGGCCCGGTCTTACACATGTACTCAATCGCATCCTGATCACCGATATAGTCGGAGCCTTTCACCGTGTCATACATGTGCCATTCCCAGTTATCGTCATGGGAGTTACCCAACGCAACGGTGATCCCCCCCTGCGCAGATACAGTATGAGAACGGGTTGGGAATACTTTGGAAATCAAAGCACAGGATAATCCCATTTGTGAAATTTGTAGCGCAGCGCGCATGCCAGCGCCACCTGCACCAATAACGACTGCATCAAACTCTCTTACTGGCAGTTTCATCTATACCCCCCACACCACAATTGTTCCGTAAATCAAGTAAGCCATCAGTGCAACGATAATCGCTAATTGCAGCATTAAACGCAGTGCCAGCGGCTTTACATAGTCAGTGAGTACTTGCCACATACCAATCCAAGCGTGAGCCAGAATGGAAAACAGTGCCAGCACAGTGAAAACTTTAGTGATGGATGAGGCGAAGAAACCCCGCCAGACTTCATAAGTGATATCCGGCGTTGTAACGACAAAGCCCAGCATATAAAGAACATATAAAACAATAATCATTGCGGACGCGCGCAATAATAGCCAATCATGGATACCCGTGCGACCCAATGCAGATGCGTTACTTACCATACCAGTACTCCAGCCAGAATCGACAGAATAACAGCAATCCCGATTGCCACTTTGGCAGAGAGACTACCGACCGCTAAGTTTTCTTCCAAGTAGCCGAAATCCATCAGCATATGACGGACACCACCACAGATATGGTAAGCCAGTGCGGTCAGAATGCCCCACACAATAAACTTAGCGAAAAATCCCGTCATAATATCGGCGGCTTGCTGAAACCCTTCTTGCGAGGAGAGAGACATTCCTAACAACCAGAGGAGAATTCCTACTGCTACGAAAGTAATGACGCCGGAGACACGGTGCAAGATCGAGGTTATTGCAGAGACTGGAAAGTGTATCGTCTGCAAATCAAGGTTGACAGGTCTTTGTTTTTTCACAATTTTGCCCACACAGCTCTTTTATTATTTTCCTTCCTCCGGACCTGGGCGGAAATCAGACAGCGATAAGAGGATACAAAGACACAACATTTGATCAAACGATAGATCCTTCATGTTAAAAAATGTTGTGATTTAGTTACGCTGGGTGCTCCTACAGCAGGGTAATCCGGAGACCTGGCGGCAGTATATGTGCTTCACATTATTATTACAATTACAACACAATATGATTAGCTACATTTCCACTGAACAGTGATTAAGATCACGATTCAAACATATTGCACAAAATTAATTATCTTGTTTGACAAACTTTAAACATTTATCTTACATATATGGTTGAAAACACTTTTGAGATTGATTTTTGATAAGAGGAAAGACCTCAAGAAAAGCTAAAGTTATGTAACTGTGTAGTCCACACGAATCATAATCATTTTTGTAGTCAATGCATAAAACATAACTCTCAAAAATTCGCTAACAACCTAAAAACCATTGTCGTCCAGGGTGAGATTTCAGCCTTAAATGTGATATTGGCCTGATTTCAGCTTTTCCCCGGTAGTACAGTGTCAGGGGACACAGTATAAGAACCAATTCCACCAGGCATCATAGGTGTAGGTCATTTTTGTCAATAAATTGGGAACACAGATTGCACAGCAACCGGAGTATGCGCACAGTCTGTAAGAGGTGATTCACTCACAAATCGCTCACCGGCGCGGGCCACACCAAAGTGCATTCAAAAGTGACCGCTTTTGTCAGAGCACCGTCCAAGCCCGTTCTTAATGACAAAGAATGGTCGATAAAATAGCCTGATTAAGATAAATTCTATACGATGTCTTTCCGCCGTGGTTGTTAAAAGTTATAAAAATGAAAGCGCTAAGGAGACTGTAATGGCAGATAACAAAGCAACTCTAACCCCAGATGGTTCAGTTGCTATTGAATTGGACGTGCTAACACCGACCCTTGGGTCTAAAGTCATCGACGTTCGTACTCTCGGTTCCCAAGGTTTCTATACCTACGACCCTGGTTTTACTTCCACAGCATCTTGCGAATCCAAGATCACTTACATTGATGGTAACGAAGGTGTATTGCTGCACCGTGGTTTCCCTATCGACCAGCTAGCGACAAAATCCACTTATCTGGAAGTCTGCTATATCCTGCTGTATGGTGAAACACCAACACAAGAACAGTTTGATAAATTCAAAAAAACCATTACCCGCCACACCATGATTCACGAACAGATCCATCGCCTGTTCAACGGTTTCCGCCGTGATTCGCATCCTATGGCCGTACTGTGTGGTGTTACTGGCGCTCTGGCTGCTTTCTATCATGATGCTCTGGACGTGAACAATCCACGTCACCGTGACATTACCGCCTACCGCCTGCTGTCAAAAATGCCGACAGTGGCCGCCATGTGCTACAAATACTCTATCGGTCAACCATTCGTTTATCCACGCAATGATCTCTCCTATGCAGGCAACTTTCTAAACATGATGTTCGCTACGCCATGTGAAGAATATAAAGTGAACCCAGTACTGGAACGTGCTATGGATCGCATCTTTATTCTACATGCGGACCATGAACAAAACGCGTCTACCTCAACAGTACGAACCGCGGGCTCTTCTGGCGCTAACCCATTTGCCTGTATTGCCGCAGGTATCGCTTCTCTTTGGGGGCCTGCTCATGGCGGTGCAAACGAAGCTTGTCTGCGTATGCTGGAAGAAATTCAGTCGGTTGAACATATTCCGGAATTTATTAAACGTGCCAAAGATAAGAATGATGCTTTCCGTCTGATGGGATTTGGTCATCGTGTTTACAAAAACTATGATCCTCGTGCAACCGTCATGCGTGAAACCTGCCATGAAGTGCTAGATGAACTTGGCCTGAATGATAGCCTGCTGGAAGTTGCTATGGAGCTTGAACGTATCGCTCTGCACGATCCTTATTTTATTGAGAAAAAACTGTATCCGAACGTGGATTTCTACTCCGGCATTATCCTGAAAGCAATGGGTATTCCATCCACTATGTTCACTGTTATTTTCGCCATTGCCCGTACTATCGGCTGGATCGCTCACTGGAATGAAATGCATGATGGTGGCGTGAAAATCGCTCGCCCACGTCAACTCTATACCGGCTACACAAAACGTGATTTCGATAGCCAGCTTGAAAAATAATAATAAAATCCCATTACGATAGAAGGCAGAGCTCTAACTTAATCGTTAGGGCTTTATTTAATTGGAAAGATTATTCGGTGAGTACGGCTTAAAGCACCGTCAAAATTGATCTCATCACCTTCCTTATGTATGCTCGTTATCCAAGAGTAGGTACAAGCGACTTACTCTCTAAATTATCAAACGTAGCCTCTATTTGCGTGTGTAGCGAGATCACCAAGATCAAAATTCACAGCTCTATGAATCGGATAGAATAACGTTATTGACAAAAAAACGTTAGTTATGAAAAGCCTGTCAAAAGCTTTGAAGCCCGCCGTTGGTGGGCTTCGTTTATTTCCGTCTTAGGAAAACGTGATTAAACCGGGTTTGGAATATCGATAAAAGTGACATCCAGACCATAATGACCAGCCAACCACTCCCCCAAAGCCTTAATACCATAACGTTCGGTGGCATGATGACCCGCCGCATAAAAATGCAGCCCCATTTCGCGGGCGATATGAACCGTCTGCTCTGACACTTCACCGGTAATAAAAGCATCAACACCAAATTCCGCCGCCTGTTGAATAAAACTCTGACCACCGCCGGTACACCAAGCAAGCGTTCGAATCTCTGCGGGTGCATTGTCACCGATATGCAACGCTTGGCGACCCAGCGCCTGTTCGATACGTGCAGCCAACTCCACCGGCGTTATCGGCTGTTCAAATTCCCCATGCGGCACGAATGGCTCAATCAACCCGACAACTTTCGCATTAATCAGGCGGGCCAATTGCGCGTTATTTCCCAGTGATGGATGAGCATCAAGGGGCAGATGATAACCATATAAATTGATATCATTACAGAGCAGAGTTTTCAGGCGATTACGTTTCATACCACGGATCACTGCTGACTCATTTTTCCAAAAATAGCCATGATGAACGATAATGGCATCAGCCTGATGACGAACCGCTTCATCCAATAAAGCCTGACAAGCAGTAACACCCGTAACAACCCGCTGAATATGAGCACGCCCTTCAACTTGTAAACCATTGGGGGCATAATCCTGAAACTCATCAATTTTCAGTTCTCGGTTAATCACATTTTCCAGATCAATATTACGCATCATATTCGTCCTGTGTATTGATTGTATTGCAATAATATACCGTTACCTGCCACCAATTGTCAGTTGTCAGCGACTTCTGACTGCCATAACCTGCTCTGACTGTTTTAACCATACGGGCTTATCGCTGGTTTTTACCCATACACGATACAAATAACTGTAAAAACGGACGCGATCACGACGAAACAACATAACCGGAAACGCCAGGATACCGAAAGTGACAGCGCCAATACGGCGTAAAAGAACTTGATACCAAGGATACTCACGATATGAAGACATATTAGTCCTCCTTAAAATGATCCCACTTTTCCGCAGGATCTTAAAAATAATCAATCTGTAAATTGTTTAAAATTTTATCGCAAAAAATGAAAATTTACCACTTATCAGACCACTTTTAAGCCGTTATTGTCGCTATATTTTCTATTTTATGTAATTTTATTACATAAAATATGATAAAAATGTAATATTACAAACATTTTATTAACAGTTGGTAAAAATGGGATCAACGATAATCAGAGTCAATTTTTTCATGATCCTATTCCTATAATCATAAATTTCACTTTGCTTAGGAAAAGAACTAGTACTACAGCCGTAGATATCAGAAAGTTGCATTTTCCTTGATGCTCACAACTCTGAGAAACCGCATGAATTAAGATTTTCTATGGGTGTCTTTTCTGTTGAAAAAAGTAAGTACGGCTGTAGTACTAGATTCAATAGATAATTCTTATTGAAAAAAATAAAGAAATTAACGACACAGGCGGGTGAAAATATCCTTTTGATTCTGGCAATAGAATCAAGGATTGCCAATACGATAATTTTCATTGATAATTATTATATGAGCACGGAAAAATGATGTAAGCTTTTACACCATACTGTTTTTCCAGAATGCGAGTAAATTAACTATAACAGATGATAGGAGGAAAGATGAAGGTATTAACTGTTATATTATTGATATTAATAACAAATGTTTCAGGTTGCGTCTCCAAAAAACATTCTTTTTCTATTGACTATAAAGCAAATGGCGAAACTTTTCATTTAACTCCATTATGTATAGAGGAAATTACCCCGAAAAAAGGGGATAATTACTATTCCATTTTCATTAAAGTAAAAAACAACTCTCATTGCAGTAAACCATTTAATCTCTTTATAAAGCAAAACGTAGGAAAAAAACTATCTGTTTTCTTTAATAATAAACCAATATTGAAAAACACCAATATAGTTACACCAATGCATGTCGAAAATGGCTTCTATCAGGCAATAAACTCAAATACAACATTTGAAGAAATAGTCAACTCTTTAAATTGATGAAAATCTATGGCTTTTTTCCCCGAAAAAAGCCATAGATTAATTAAATATTTTTTGTTAAATCATATTAATACTCAACAGTGATTATTTGCCCTTGTGAATGACTTTTAAAACGAATACGATCGACTCCCGCTCCATCATTACCTTGAATAGTATATGAACCAGGTCCCATCGTTCGCACGTTTTTTATGCCTGAGTTTGCTGCATATGCAATTTCAACATCAAAAGATGAAGGAGCTTGAGAAATCGTGTCGAAACTGACTGTATATGGATGAGGCCCTCCCGCATGTTCTAACAAATCAGCCCATGGTCCCCATGTTAGAGGCGGTGCCCAAGCTTGTCTTCTTGCCATGAAAATATCCTCTTACTTTAATCATAAAGTGGATTTGTATTTAAATGTCAATTTAATAACATATTCATCAAGTTAAATGAACACATGTTTCCAAGTTCATACCTGCTTGATTTATCAAGCGCGAAATTTGGATACCTTAATTTAATACATGATGTGCCCATGGCATAAAGATACCACGAAACAAAATAAAAAGAACTAAAATTTATTTATCTTATACAAAGCGGTGAGGAAATAAAATCGCAATTAATTTAAGTTCGATTTTTTCCAATACGCCCCGTTATAATTAGTAAAACATGAATATTATACACCAAGTTTTAATATCCCAATCACTTTAGCAAAATCATCAATAATACATGAATAATCATAACGGTCATATGCAAGATTATTAATTAATTTAAAATCACCTAATATCCTTAACCATTCACTTTCCCATAAGTGTATCTTCTGCTGAAAAAGGGAATTATTGAAATAGTTCTCAGCAAGATAGGTTTCTATTTAAGTCTTCTTTTATTAGTCATTTTTATACTTTTTTTACACATCCATTCACTCTTTTATCAGAATCTTTGCATCTCCTTCCCTAATCTTTATTCATCCAAGTTTTCAGGAGATAAGCAGTGAACATATTTTTCATTTCCGGCGCGTTATTAGTAGCCCTATTACTGGTTTATCTGATTTATGCGTTACTCCATGCGGAGGATTTTTAAATGGCCGCATCCGCTTTTTTATTGATCACCAGTTTTTTACTGATTCTATTGATGCTGGCAAAACCACTCGGAAACGTTATCGCCAACATGATCGACGGTAATATTCCTCGCGGGCTGACTAAAGCAGAATCTGGCCTTTGGCGTTGCTGTGGCTTACAAAAACCTGGCGGCACAGTCAAAGAAATGAACTGGTGGCAATATGCATTAGCTATCACTATTTTTAATCTAACCGGACTATTACTGCTATTCACGCTTTTAGTCACACAACACGCCCTCCCCCTTAATCCTGAACATTTCCCCGGGCTCAAATGGGACTTAGCGCTGAATACAGCCGTCAGCTTTATCACCAATACTGATTGGCAGGCATACAGTGGAGAAAACACACTAAGTTACTTTAGCCAAATGACAGGTCTAACCGTGCAGAACTTTCTTTCTGCCGCGACCGGTATTGCGGTGGCATTTGCGTTGATACGCGCATTTTCCCGTCATGGTGTCAACACCGTAGGAAATGCCTGGGTTGATATCACACGTATCACACTCTATCTGCTATTACCGCTGTCTATGATTATCACGCTCGTTTTTGTCAGTCAGGGTGTGATTCAGAATTTCGAACCGTATCAATTAGCCCATACCATTGAAGGCCAATCGCAATTGCTCCCGATGGGGCCGGTCGCCTCACAGGAAGCCATCAAGTTATTGGGAACCAATGGTGGTGGATTCTTTGGTGCCAGCTCATCACACCCCTTTGAAAATCCAACTGCTATCAGCAATTTCGTTCAGATACTGTCTATCTTCTTGATCCCTTGCGCCCTCTGTTTTGCTTTTGGGCAAGTGGTTAGCGATAACCGTCAAGGGCACGCTCTATTGTGGGCAATGAGCATCATCTTTGTCATTGCCACCGTAGGAGTCATGTATGCCGAACTGAAAGGGAATCCCCATTTCAGTTTGTTAGGAGTCAACAGTAATATCAATATGGAAGGTAAAGAGAATCGTTTTGGCATCCTCGCAACCTCAATTTATGCTGTAGTAACCACCGCAGCTTCCTGTGGGGCAGTCAATGCTATGCATGATTCTTTCACTGCACTTGGCGGCATGATCCCAATGTGGTTAATACAAATTGGCGAAGTCGTGTTTGGCGGAGTGGGTTCTGGTTTATATGGTATGTTACTGTTCGTTCTGCTGACCGTTTTTATCGCCGGTTTAATGATAGGTCGTGCGCCTGAATATCTCGGTAAAAAAATCGAAGTATTCGAGATAAAAATGGTAGCACTGGCGATTCTGGTTACCCCTACACTAGCTCTTTTAGGAACAGCACTTGCCATATCCACCGCCAGTGGACGCGCCGGTATTCTGAACCCCGGCGCTCACGGTTTCAGTGAAGTACTCTATGCCCTCTCCTCCGCTGCCAACAATAATGGCAGTGCTTTCGCGGGCCTCAATGCCAACAGTATGTTCTACAACCTGTTGCTAACCATCATCCTGTTTTTAGGTCGCTTTGGCATGATCCTACCAATACTTGCTATTGCCGGTTCTTTGGTCGTAAAAAAACGCCAGCCTGCCAGCAACGGTACACTGCCTACTTACAGCCCACTGTTTATCAGTCTATTGATTTTGACCATCATGTTAATCGGCGCGTTGACTTTTATTCCGGCTCTAATCCTTGGCCCGGTCATTGAACATTTACAAATCTGGCTAATGGCCCGGTAAGCGCCAAAGAGAGGAATACCATGACCAACAAGCAACAAACATTATTCGAACCCGTTTTGATTCGTAATGCCCTGATTGATTCAGTCAAAAAATGTCATCCGGCTGCACAATGGCGTAACCCAGTGATGTTTGTCGTCTATCTAGGCAGTGGGTTAACCACCATTTTATGGATTGCCATGTTAGCGGATCAATTCAAGGGAAATACGCTGTTCACCGGCAACATCGCCTTATGGCTATGGTTTACTGTTCTATTCGCTAATTTTGCCGAAGCACTGGCAGAAGGCAGAAGCAAAGCTCAGGCGGCTAGCCTTAAAGGGGTAAGAAAAACCAGTTGGGCAACTAAACTAAACTCAGCCAATCGTAGTGCAGCCAGAGAGAAAGTTCCTTCTGACAGCCTACGCAAAGGGGATATCGTCATTATTGAAGCGGGTGAAACCATCCCTTGCGATGGTGAAGTTATCGAAGGTGGCGCTTCCGTTGACGAAAGTGCAATCACCGGAGAATCTGCCCCCGTTATCCGCGAATCTGGCGGTGATTTTTCCTCTGTGACTGGCGGCACCCATGTACTATCTGACTGGCTGGTGGTCGAATGTTCAGTTAATCCCGGTGAAACTTTTCTTGACCGCATGATTTCAATGGTGGAAGGGGCTAAACGTCGTAAAACCCCAAACGAGATCGCACTGACTATCCTGTTGACGGCTCTGACAATTATCTTTCTATTGGTGTGTGTCACTCTGCTGCCATTTTCAATATTCAGCGTGGAGATTAACCATTCTGGCCAACCTATCACTGTCACGGTATTGATAGCATTATTAGTCTGCCTTATTCCTACCACGATTGGTGGTTTACTTTCCGCGATTGGTGTCGCAGGCATGAGCCGCATGCTAAGTGCCAATGTTATCGCCACCAGCGGACGAGCCGTTGAAGCAGCGGGTGATGTGGATGTGCTGCTACTGGATAAAACCGGCACTATCACCTTGGGAAATCGCCAAGCCTCTCAGTTTCTGCCCGTACCCGGCATAACGGAACAGCAGTTGGCGGATGCCGCCCAACTCTCTTCTTTGGCCGATGAAACACCGGAAGGCCGCAGCATTGTTATTCTGGCAAAACAGCGATTCAATCTGCGTGAACGTGATCTGCACTCACTGAATGCAACTTTTGTACCTTTCTCTGCCATGACTCGAATGAGTGGTGTTAATGTGGAAAACCGCATGATCCGCAAAGGCGCTGTCGATGCAATCCGCCGCCATATTGAAGCCAATCACGGAAAATTCCCTGAAGCCGTGGAAATTTTGGTACAGACCGTGGCGCGGAAAGGCGGTACTCCGCTGGTTGTCGCAGAAAATCAACAGGTACTGGGCGTTGTCGCGCTAAAAGATATCGTCAAAGGCGGCATTAAAGAGCGATTCAGTGAAATGCGCCGTATGGGAATCAAAACCGTTATGATTACCGGCGATAATCGTCTGACCGCGGCTGCGATTGCCGCAGAAGCTGGAGTTGATGACTTTCTGGCGGAAGCTACCCCCGAAGCCAAACTAGCCCTGATCCGCCAATATCAATCCGAAGGCCGTCTGGTTGCCATGACAGGTGATGGCACTAATGATGCCCCTGCTCTTGCTCAAGCCGATGTTGCCGTTGCTATGAATTCAGGCACTCAAGCAGCCAAAGAAGCCGGCAATATGGTGGATCTGGATTCCAACCCAACCAAACTGATTGAAGTTGTCCATATTGGTAAACAGATGTTGATGACACGCGGCTCTCTGACCACATTCAGTATCGCCAATGATATCGCAAAATATTTTGCCATTATCCCCGCGGCATTTGCCGTCACTTACCCACAATTAAATATCTTGAATATCATGCACCTGCACTCGCCTACTTCGGCGGTTTTATCGACCGTTATCTTTAATGCGCTCATTATTGTTTTCTTGATCCCACTAGCGCTAAAAGGCGTGAGCTACCGCCCAATGAATGCATCAGCGCTTTTACGCCGCAACCTGTGGATTTATGGTCTGGGTGGTCTGATAGCGCCTTTCATCGGCATCAAACTGATAGATCTGTTGCTGACTTTGCTGATACTTAAATAAAGGTGATGAAAATGATTTGGTTACGTTCTTCTGTTGTGTTGTTGATATTTCTGACACTGATTACCGGCGTAGCTTATCCATTGCTGGCAACAGGTCTGTCAGAACTGATGTTTCCTTATCAAGCCCAAGGTTCTATGGTTAAACAAGATGGTCAAACCGTTGGCTCTGAGCTGATTGGTCAACCCTTTACTAAAGCGATCTATTTTCAGGGTCGCCCTTCTGCTACCGTAGATTATCCCTATAACACCCTGTCCTCTGGCGGCAGTAATTTAGCGACTACCAACCCGATATTGGATGATGAAATCAAACGCAGAGTTGAACAACTGCGTCAATTTAATCGTCAACCTGATATACCTGTGCTGGTTGATCTGGTCACCGCATCCGCAAGCGGTCTTGATCCTCACATTTCACCCGCCGCCGCTGACTTTCAAGCACAGAGAGTCGCTGATGCACGCCATTTACCGATTAAAGTGATAAAACAATTAATCAGGGATAATATTGAGCCCCCCCCATCGGAATTCCTCGGTGAGCCCGTAATTAATGTGTTAAAACTTAATCTTGCCCTTGATAATTTACCAGAGAAAAAACAGTAAGGCTGAATATGGATCAACACGAACCACAGCGCCCTGACCCTGATGAATTACTGACACTGGTTAATGAGAAACAGCGCGGTAAATTAAAGATATTTTTCGGTGCCTGCGCTGGCGTCGGAAAAACCTATGCCATGTTGCAGGAAGCGCAAAGATTGCGTGCTCAAGGACTGGATGTGGTTATCGGCGTGGTAGAAACCCATGAGCGGCAAGGAACTGCCGCTTTACTTGATGGTCTGCCACAACTGCCACTGAAGCAGATCTACTACCGACGGCGCAAAATCAGCGTCTTTGATCTTGATGCTGCCATTGCCCGCCATCCGGCCATCATTTTAGTGGATGAGTTGGCATTCAGTAATCCTCACACCAACCGTCATCCCAAACGCTGGCAGGACGTTGAAGAGTTGCTTGAGGCTGGCATAGATGTACTGACTACCATCAATGTTCAGCATCTGGAAAGCCTCAATGATGTTGTGGGTGATATTACTGGTATCCAGGTCAGGGAAACCGTCCCTGATCATATCTTTGATCAGGCGAATGAAATTGTCTTAGTTGATTTGCCCCCAGATGATCTGCGCCAGCGGCTCCATGAAGGTAAGGTCTATATCCCTAGCCAGGCAGAACGCGCCATTGAACATTTTTTCCGCAAAGGTAATTTAATTGCATTACGAGAGCTCGCTTTGCGCCGGACGGCTGATCGCGTGGATGATCAAATGCGTGCTTTCCGCGACACACAAGGGCATGAACCGGTCTGGCATACCCGTGATAATCTTCTGCTGTGCATTGGTAATAGCTCAGGTAATGAAAAGCTCATCCGCACTGCCGCTCGCCTCGCAGCCCGATTAGGCTGTATCTGGCATGCCATCTATGTTGAAACCCCAAAACTGTACCAACTACCCGAAGGTAAACGGCGCACTATTTTAAAAGCACTCAGATTAGCGCATGAATTGGGGGCTGAAACCGCGACGCTGTCTGAGCCAAACAAAGAAAAAGCAGTATTACGTTATGCCAGAGAACATAACCTCGGCAAAATTCTGATAGGGCGTCGCTGTACCTCCAAACAGAAGCTGTTTGGCTGGCAATTGCGCCCAGGTTTTGCTGATCGATTAGGGAAACTAGGACCAGATTTGGATCTGGTGATTGTCGCATTAGAAGAGCGCAGCCGATGGGATAAAGAGCAGGACAACCGCACTGTCAGTGAAAAATGGCGAATACAGATTCAGGGCTGCCTGATCGCTATTGCGCTCTGTACACTTATTACCCTGTTCTCCCGAACATTCTTGCTGACCCTTGATAAAGCCAATCTTGTCACGCTTTATCTGCTTGGCGTCGTCATCATTGCGCTATTTTACGGACGCCAACCATCAATCTTTGCCGCTTTCATTAACGTCATCAGTTTCGATATCTTCTTTGTACAGCCTCATTGGTCTCTTGCTGTTACCGATATGCAGTACCTGCTGACCTTTACTGTCATGCTAATAGTCGGTGTCGTTGTCGGAAACCTCACCGCGGGAATGAGATATCAGGCGCGAATTGCCCGTTACCGCGAACAACGAACCCGCAATCTCTATGAAATGACCCGTGAACTGAGCCGGGCGCTGAATGAAGAAGATATTGCCCGCACCAGCTACCATTTTCTTACTAATGGTTTTCAGGCTAAAACCGGCCTCTTTTTACCCAACGAGGATGGCAACTTATATCAACTGACGACCAATAATGGCGGCCATATGCTGATTAATGATGCCATTGCAAAATGGAGTTTTGATAAAAATCTACCGGCTGGGGCGGGAACAGATACCTTACCTAGCGTACCTTACCAACTACAGCCTATCGCTACACCTTCTCAGACACTGGCTGTATTGGCGATTGAGCCATCCTATTTGCGCCAATTACTGATCCCTGAACAACAGCGATTGCTGCAAACATTTACCGGCCTGATCGCCAATGCACTGGAAAGATTGCAACTCTCACGCCGGGCAGAATCCGCTAAATTGGATACAGAGCGGGAACAGTTACGTAACTCGCTTCTGGCGGCCCTGTCTCACGATTTACGCACACCGCTGACAGTCCTATTTGGACAAGCGGAAATCCTGATGTTGGATTTATCTGCCGAAGGCTCTCCACATACCAAGCAGGTGAACCAGATTCGTCAACAAATTCTCAGCACTTCCCGTCTGGTTAATAACTTACTGGACATGGCGCGTATCCAATCGGGAGGCATTCAGCTCAATCTGGAATGGCAATCGCTAGAAGAGATCGTCGGCAGTACCTTACGTTCACTGGAATATGCACTCAACCGTCATCCCGTCGCGGTTTCCCTGCCATCCGATTTACTATTGCATTGTGATGCCAGTTTACTGGAGCGGGTATTTATCAACTTGTTGGAAAACGCAATCAAATATACCGATGAGCAAATACCACTAGGTATTAAAGCAACAACAGAAAAAAATCAAATTCATATTGAAGTTTGGGATGCAGGTAAAGGCATTCCGCCGGAACAAGAACAATTAATTTTCGATAAATTCTCCCGCGCTCGCAAAGAATCTGCTATTCCAGGAGTGGGCCTTGGATTAGCAATTTGCCGAGCAATTATTGAAATCCACCAAGGAAAGATTTGGGCAACCAATAACGAAAAAGGTGGAGCAAGTTTTCACTTTGTTCTACCGTTAGAGAAGCCCCCTGAAATTATTACTGAGGAGATGTGATTATTACCAACAATAACACCATTTTGATTATTGAAGATGAAAAAGAGATCCGACGCTTTGTTCGACTAGCTTTGGAAGGTGAAGGCTATCGCGTATTTGACAGTGATACGTTGAAATGGGGCCTAATTGAAGCGGGAACCCGCAAGCCTGACTTAATTATTCTTGATTTGGGCTTGCCGGATGGTGACGGTATTAACTTGATTCGTGATCTGCGCCAATGGAGCGCAATTCCCGTTATTGTTCTCTCTGCCCGCGATAAAGAAGCGGATAAAGTTGCGGCATTGGATGTCGGCGCAGATGATTATCTGAGTAAACCCTTTGGCATCAGTGAACTATTGGCAAGAGTCCGGGTTGCCTTACGCCGTTTTGCCAGAACCAATAAAGAAGAATCGATCGTTCATTTTTCTGATGTGGTTGTCGATCTGGTTAACCGCCGAATCACCAAAAACGATGAAGAACTGCATCTAACTCCGATTGAATTCCGGTTACTCGGTGAATTATTGGCGAATAGCGGCAAAGTACTCACCCAACGCCAATTACTCAACCAAGTTTGGGGCCCTAATTATGTTGAACACAACCATTATTTACGGATTTATATGGGGCATTTACGACAAAAATTAGAAACCGACCCAACCAGACCCAAACATTTATTGACTGAAACCGGCATTGGCTATCGGTTTATGCCTTAATGCCTGAGACACGTATCGAATCACTTCATGTCTCAGGCAATTAACATCTCTCAACAAAGCTGAGATCCGCTTATTTTACCTGACACACATGTTCAGATAAATAATAAGCGACAGACTCTTCGCGGCAAGAACCAATAATATCAGCGTAAGGAAGCGCTTGTTTAACCCTATCCTGTGCAGTGCCCATGATGACCCCTTTAGCGGCAGTTGAAAGCATTTCCACATCATTCATACCGTCACCAAACGCAATCGTTTTATTAATTGGGACGCCAAGAAACTCAGCTAACTGAATTAAAGCCTGTCCCTTTGAAACACCACTACCCATTACCTCCAGACACCAAGGAAATGAGAAAGCAACACTGACATGATCAGAAAATAGATCAATTAAATGACCTTCTAATTTAACCAACGCATCATGATCTCTCTTCTTGTGAATGAAAAAGATTTTCTCAACCGCATCACAAGGCATTTCATCAGCCTGCCTAACTGCGGGATTAAAATTATCATTCTGATTAAAATCATTGAAACTATGGTGTAGCTCACTGGTTAACCATTGAGAACCACAATACATATTAATCACTAAATCCTGATCCGCCTGTGTTTCCTCAATCACTCTTTTTACTACATCACCCGGTAGATATTGTCTAATATCCAATTTTTTACAGGCACTGGTCAATCTGGCGCCATTAGACGTAATCAGATGTACAGGTATATCAAAGTCACCAATAATAGAATTAACATCAGCATGATGCCTGCCGGTGGCAAATACGATCTGCTTGCCTTTATTTGACAAATTAGTCAACACCTGATGGGTAAATTCACCTATCGTATCCCCATGAAGTAATAGAGTTCCATCAAGATCTGTAGCAATAAGATTATACATGGGCGCTTCCCGATATATTAAAAGCCGTTATTATACCCGTTATCTTTCAAGTTGCCTCTTTGTTGACTGCACTCGCTCACCCCGGTCACATAATTATCCATGCTCCCGGGGATTCACTCCCTTGCCGTCGCAATGCGCCTTGAAATCTGTAGGGTATATCTATGCTTGATTCAGCAATTCAAGCGATGCTTTCTTAGTAAATGTCATCCTTTCTTCCAGACTATGATTATCCTTTTCATAATAAATTGTTGCCTCTGAATCAATCTGAGGTCTTGGTGTTATTTTTTCCAATATTAGCATCGTGTCAAGGAATAATTGTCTGGCATAGCAAATAGCCCGTGTATAAGTATCAATGACCTCTTCAAATTCAGGATAAATAGAAAACGAGATCTGATTCACAATCGGCCCAGCATCAATACCTTCGTTGATTTCATGGATCGTCACGCCATGCGATTGATCTCCATTTTTCAAAGCCCAATTAACCGGTCTTACGCCTCGATATTTAGGTAAATAAGACAAATGGATATTTAATATTTTCTTACACGAATTAATGAATTTTAAAGGCAATATCCGCTTATGAAATACGACAAAACATAAATCGCAAGTGAAATCACCATTTTCATAGCCGGGTAGATTTTCAACCTTATTATCTTCAATAACAGCAATATTATTTTGATAACAGAAATCAATTAACGTCTGATCAGTGCTTACAGGTTCGAATTTATCTGCCACCACGTGTGATATTTTATACTCTTTATGATTTAAGAAATATTGACAAATGAAAATTGCCAATTCTCCTTTACCACAAATTACCACTGTTTTGGGATTATTCATTCGCAAACCTCTTTAACTTTCTTGATCGCTTTAATATCATTAATGTTTATTTGCCATTGCATAATTGTACGTAATGTATTTATTAAAATTTCATTATCGCTTGGTGTTCTGCAAGAAATACGTAAATAGAGATCAGAGCCTGCATTCCCTTTACCAGAACACTCTTTCACATACAGCCCATGAATATCTAAAAGTAACCGTGATATCGTCTTCGCATCAGAAATATGTAATTTACAGTAAACAAAATTAGAGTCTGTCTCAAATGCGGTAATACCCTCTATTGAGTTTAATTCTTGCTGTAATTTTAACGTATCACTAATCACTTTTTCACAGCTTAATTTATAACTCTCTCTATATTGAGGTAATCTCAATAAAAACTCTTCAGCAAAACCATTAATATTCCAAATTGGTAACACAGCTCTTATTTTACCAAGTAATTCCTGATTTGCAGTGGCAATATACCCAATACGAATACCACCAATCCCAAAGGTTTTGCTCATGCTTCTAATAACAGATAAATTCTTATAGTTATCTAAATGCGTTAACATTGTGTCATCACGCATTTTAGAGAAATCCAAGAAAGATTCATCAACAATTAAGTGGATATTTAATGCCAACAATTCGCCAGCCAAATATAACAGACTATCAATAGGTGTCAATTTACCTGTCGGATTATTAGGTGATTCAATAACAACCACGCCTGGCTGTTCTTCCTTTACTAATGTTAATACTTCATCAATATCTATCTCAAACTGCCGATGCTCTTTGGTATAACTATATATTGTCCTTGCTTTTCCAAAGCAATTAGCATATTCATTAAATGATGGCACAGTAACTAATACTTTACCGGTATAAACATCAGGAAGCCGTTTAATTATCTCCGCAGCACCATTTGAAATACATAATTGCGTTCTTTCTATCCCGATAAATTCAGATAAAGCATGCTCGACTAAACGATTCCCGCCAGGATAATTTAACAATATTTCATCAAAATTATTCTTTATTTCATCTTTCAATTTTTTAGGTGGAAAGTTGAAATTGTAAATTAAGCCAAAGTCAATAATAGGGTAACGCCAGTATCCACCATGCCTATTTTGAACAAGATCTAATTTATTATTACTTGAAATGAAGTCACAAATAGCAAGATCATAAGTATTATCTACCTCATACCATTGAGAATGATCAACAATACTTGCTTTAAATTCAGCCATATTATTCAGTAAAGACTGTTTAAATATATCCTCATAATATAGCCCAGTCGATCCACCATTAATGTAACTTTCTAACTCTTTAGTAACATATTCAGCAAAATTAGCGGTGCAAATATTATAAATATTTACTGTTTTATATTGACCATCTTCAACCTGATAATGACTATCCTTAGTAGAATTTAATGCAATAATATTATCTTTATCTATTTTTGCATAAGTCCCTTCCATATTGCCACTAAGAGGAGAAACAAGGACATTGAGATCTCCTGCTTTTAACATGACAATTTCCAAACATTTCTTAGTAAAGAAGATATCCCCTTCAAGGATCAGCGTATCTTGCTTAATCCAATTCCTGGCAAGGTATAAAGAATAGATATTATTGGTTGATTCCCACTTTTCACTATTAACAAATTCAATATCCAAATTATATGTCTTTTGTTTAATATGAGACATTAAAACATCACTTTTATAACCCACCACAATAATCACTTTTTTAATACCGACAGATTCGATATTCCTCAGCGCATTATCGATAAATGATATCTGATTTGTTTCTACCAAAGGTTTTGGTTTATTTGATGTTCTAGTTGATAATCTACTGCCTCTTCCGGCACAGAGAAGTATTACTGTTTTCATATGCATAGTCTTAATAAATTATTTTATACCCGTTATCTTTCAAGTTGCCTCTTTGTTGGCTGCGCTCGCTCACCCCGGTCACATAGTTCGCTATGCTCCCGGGGATTCACTCCCTTGCCGTCGCGACGCATCTTGAAATCCATAGGGTATAAATGGCTGTTAAAAGGTTATTTTTATTGTTAAATAGGAATTAACCTAAAATATAGTTCATTAATGATATAAAATTTATTTTGAATTAAATATCAATTAAATACGATGTCATATATAACATGCTGATATACCCAAACCCCGTCAATTCTTCCATGAAAACTCGCCTCTCCACCATTTTCACCCCCCGTCTTGACACCCGATCCCAGACCAAATGTGTGAAAATTATTAAGTACTTCACCTGACGTCGATATAGGACTTAATTTTTCATTAGTTAGCAAACCATATCTATCACTTTTAAATTCAAAAGGAATATTATTTTTATCAATAATTTCGACAAGTTTTGAGTGATATCCCGTACAGTGAATCAATAAATCATCACAATTAATGAGTTTAATAACTTCATCATCAGAAATTTCTGAAATATTCAAGATAGAAATATTTTTATATTTTCTTTTTTTAAGTTCTTGTGCAAAAGCAAAAGAATCATATCTTAAACCTGAATATCTATTAACTCGGTTACTTAAAGGGCAAATATCTTCCTGTGTAAAATCGTAGTCGTAAGATTCTGCGCTTGAAGGCGAATCAAAAAACAACTTGAAATCTTTATTCACAAAAACATTTATTTTTCCTGCAAATTCTAATTGCTCAATAAGTCTAATCAAACAAGAAACTGAACTGTGTGATGAACCCAATATTGATATACTTTTTACATCACCTTTATTTATAACCTCATCATAAAAACCTTTAATAAAATCACCAGAGGTAATATTATTGCTATTATGCAATAATCTGGATTCGTTTGGATTTCCACCTATATTAAACAGTACTTTTCGCGCGGATACAATATAATCTTCATTATTTTTATGATAAGTTATATCATAGTTACCCTCTTCATTCTGCTTAATTTTTTTCACTTCCGCTTCAGTCAAAATATTAAACCAATCACCATATTTGTTTTCCTGAATAAAGCGGGCAATTCTCTCCAAATATTGGCCGACAAATCTCAATTCAACGGGCTTATCTTTATTGGCACTAAAATGTTCCCATTCCGATGTTGATCTTATATATTGACTAAGCTCATCATCACAACCGTCAAATTTCTCTAAAAATACACTACCTAAAGAGTTCGCGGTAATTTTATATTTCTTTAATGAACCAGAACCCACCATCTCTGTTTTTTCTAAAATCAGGCAATTTTTTATAGCTTCATCTTTTAATAAATCCGGGATTAATGAAATATTTGCAGGACCTGCACCACACATTACCACATCATAAAACTGCTTATTCATTGACAAACCCTAACATTTTTAACGAAATTTGTGTTTCAATAACATTCCCGGCAAACTCATGACGAGTCTGTTTATAACCAAGAGGTTGCTTATCTAAACCCGCCTTAATAACATCACGATGATTAATTGTTTTATTCTCATTGCGGGAATAAACCAACAGCTCCTTCTCATAATCAAATGCCAGACAAGGAATACAACTTAATTTTAGTGTCTTGGCTAATTCCAGTCTATGATGACCATCAATAACCACATGCGTTGCTTCATCAATCCAGATTGGTTGAGTCCAAAAACCTTCAAGTTTAACTTTCTCTATTAACTGCTCAACACGAACAGGACAATGTAATTCAGTTGGTCTAAGATTTGAGACTTCTTCTAATATTAATTTCATGTTTATCCCTTAGTTTAAACATCCGACAGAAAATTACCAACATCAATACACTTAATATCGCTAATAATTGAAATAACACTCCACCATTAAATAATTGGATAACAGTACCACCAACCAATGGAGATATAGAAAAACCGATACTATAGAGTGACGCTGCACCAAAATATGCGCCACGTAAATCATTTGGTGCCAAACGATCAATAAAAACATTCACACATGGAAACAAAATAGTTTGACTGATACTCATGGTAAAAGCAGCTACATACCACAATAAATAAACATCATAATACTTGAATGAAATAAAGAACATTAATTCAGATAAAATAAGTAACACCGACCCTATATTTATTTTCGTTTCTAACGCCATTTTTTGCGTTAACATGGAAAACGGTAACTGCATAACGACAATGGTTATCGCATGTAACATAATAAGCGAAGCAATAAACTCAGCATACCCATTAAACCCTAATGAAGTAATTAACTGTGGCAAAGTTGAATCAAAATGACCAAAAATAAACATCATGAGAATATTATTGATGACCAACATCAAAAACACACGGTCATTTAATAAAACCTTCATCGTTCCTTTAAAGTCATCATTATTTGTTAAGTTTATTTTTATTTTCTTACCAAATAAATAAACAGGGATCATAAAAATGACATAGGATATCGAAACAATCAGAAAAGAGATAGAATGAATATCCATGCTTAATTTTACGCCTAAATAAGGCCCGACTACCGCACCCGCATTAAGAAATAAATACCTTAAGTACATGGCATTCTCTCTTACCTGCTTCTCCTCGATAACATCGCCGATAACGGCTTTTATTGGATTATTCACAAGCGCCCAAGAAATATTCGCTAATAAAGTACCAATAATAAAACCAGACTGATGTTCAGATAACCATAATATTAAATATGCCAATGAAGATATAAGACATCCAATGATGATTATCTTAGCCCGGCCAACTTTATCAGAGAAGTAACCAGCATAAAAACTTAATATTGATGAAATCGCAATGGATAAAGAGAGAACTAATCCAATCATCGATGCAGTAAAATGAAACTTGGTATATAGTATGATGGATATAAAAGGCCATACCATCATTGATGTTGATCTTGTTACAAAAGTCCCAAGAAATAGACCCCATATACATGCCGGTATGGATGTATAACTATTAAGAGAAAAATTTTTCATTGTTATTTTCTTATATTATTTATATTGGTATCTTTTAAACCAAGAACTTAAAATATTTATGAGAGCACATAAGATCCCCTTGCCTCTACAAAAATCAAATGTAGAAGCAAGAACTAGGATAATCTGTACGATAAAGTAAATTCAATGATATATAATTTATTTTTAATATATTATCAAACCAGATATTAATTGCAAACTAAATATGACATTTTTATTACATATTAAACGTAGATCAAATGCTGGTGATGTTAGTAAGCAACATAATGACATAAGTACTTAGCACTTTAACAGGCAAAAAAACAGGTAAAAAGGGTCCTTAATCTCAGATAAAAACCTTTCCGTTCAATCTTTATCTATACCCTATGGATTTCAAGATGCATCGCGGCGGCAAGGGAGCGAATCCCCGGGAGCATAGATAACTATGTGACCGGGGTGAGTGAGTGCAGCCAACAAAGAAGCAACTTGAAAGATGACGGGTATATTCAAATAGTCATCAATTAACTGAAAAACTCAGCTTAATTTAATCCCAAAATAAACTGTAATATTATGTTCAAAGTGAAACATATAAATAAAACTGTATTTTAGTTTAATAGCTAAACTCCGGTGGGGATAATTATTATTTATAGATTTATATGAAGTATCCGAGATTAAAACTGGAAACTATCTCACGGGCCCAAAATATTCACTAACTAAAATGGGGATTAGTAATGAGTTTATTCTTTAATTTATTTAATGAAGGTAATATACCCTATAGATTTCAAGATGCATCGCGGCGGCAAGGGAGTGAATCCCCGGGAGCATAGCAAACTATGTGACCGGGGTGAGCGAGTGCAGCCAACAAAGAGGCAACTTGAAAGATGACGGGTATATAGGATTTATTCGCGATGAGTACCTGGCTTATCTATGCCTTATTATCAGCGTTTACTGCCGCTTTAGTCGCTATCTTCGGGAAAATCGGGTTGCAAAATCTTGATGCCAATACAGCAACAGCAATACGCGCAGTCATTATGGCGTTGTTTCTTGTCGGCGTTGTTGTCGTACAGGGAAAGTTAAATCTGGTGAGTGAAATAGTGGCAAACCGCAAAGCATTGCTTTTTATCGTTTTAAGCGGTGTGGCGGGGGCATTGTCATGGCTGTTTTACTTTCTAGCAATTAAAAACGGTCATGTTTCTCAGGTTGCCCCAATTGATAAACTCAGTGTCGTGTTTGCCGTCATCTTCGCCGTTATCTTATTTGGTGAAAAAATATCACTGATGGCCGCAGGTGGTGTTGCACTGATTACTGCCGGTGCATTAATGGTTGCTCTGGGCTGAAAAATAAAAAATCCGCAAAAGCCGTTACCACTGTTGCGGATTCTTTTTAATCGGCCAAAAAGATCAACCGGCGGCAAAAACCTGGTTAACAATATCCAGTGCTTCCTGCTCAATTTTCTGCCGATGCTCAGGGCCAAGCAGGCTTTCACAATAAATTTTGTAGGCTTCTTCTGTCCCCGATGGGCGAGCAGCAAACCAGCCGTTTTCTGTTATCACTTTTAGACCGCCTATTGACGCGCCGTTACCCGAAGCTTTTGTCAACCGGGCGGTGATTGGATCACCGGCAAGCTTATCCGCTTTCACCATTTCTGGTGACAACTTGGCTAATAATGCTTTCTGCTGATAAGTTGCCGGCGCCTGAATGCGGCTATAGCTTGGCGTACCGAAGCGAGCTGCCAACTTATTGTAATGCTGCTGCGGATTTTCCCCTGTCACTGCGGTCATCTCTGCCGCCAGCAAACACAAGATAATCCCATCTTTATCTGTAGACCACGGCGTACCATCAAAACGCAGGAAAGAAGCCCCCGCACTCTCCTCTCCACCAAAGCCTAATTCACCTTTATGTAATCCATCAACAAACCACTTAAAACCCACCGGTACTTCTACCAATTTACGGCCAAGATCGGCGACGACCCGATCAATCATGGCACTGGATACCAATGTTTTACCTATCGCAACACTTTCTGACCATTGCGGACGATGGCGGAATAGGTAATTTATCGCCGTTGCCAGATAGTGGTTCGGATTCATCAAACCAGCGGGAGTGACAATACCGTGGCGGTCATAATCAGGATCGTTTGCAAAAGCCAGATCAAACTTATCACGCATGGCTAACAAACCCGCCATTGCCCAAGGGGATGAGCAATCCATACGAATGACGCCATCATGATCCAAGTGCATAAAACGGAATGTCTGATCAACTTGATCATTCACCAATGTCAGATCCAAATTGTAGCGCTCACCGATACGCTGCCAGAACGCAATGCCAGATCCCCCCAAAGGATCAATACCGATTTTCAGCCCGGCCCGCTGGATAGCGGCCATATCAACCACATCACCCAACGCGCTAACATATGGTTCAACTAAATCCTGCTGATGCAAATATTCGCTGTTCAATACCTGAACAAATGGCAAACGTTTAACGCCTTTCAGACCTTCTGTAAGCAACTCATTAGCACGACGTTCTATAATTGCTGTCAAATCCGTATCTGCGGGACCACCATCAGGTGGATTATATTTAATCCCCCCGTCTTCTGGTGGATTATGGGAAGGGGTAATAACAATCCCATCAGCCAACGCTTTCCCCAAGCGGTTATAACAGAGGATGGCATGAGAAATCGCAGGTGTTGGCGTAAATCCATTATTTTCCTGCACAATCACATTCACGCTGTTAGCCGTCAAGACTTCCAGTACGGAAATAAATGCCGCTTCTGATAAAGCATGGGTATCTTTACCCACATAACAAGGGCCATTGATTCCCCGTTGCTTGCGAACTTCCGCAACAGCCTGAGTAATTGCCAGAATATGCGCTTCATTAAAACTGTGACGCTGAGAACTGCCACGATGACCGGATGTACCAAATTTAACTTTATGCTCTGAGTTTTCCGGCTGAGGATGCAAGGTGTAATACTGTGATGTAAGCTGCGCTACATTTATCAGATCACTTTGGCGGGCAATCTGCCCCGCACGCGGATGATTTACCACTTTAAATCTCCCCTGGACAAGAGCTGCACTAAACTTTATCCGTCAGCACAGCCTCAATCAGTTAAATTGTGCCACACACCTTGTCGATAAAATTGGCTGAGAATTTCATATCCTGCATAATTTGCTCAACCATACTACGCTTACGGTCAGTGTTAGTGTTAGTAATGACCCAAAAAGGCGTGCCCGGAATGTGACGAGGTTTGGTTTGTTTGCCACTGGCGAGCAATGTCTGTACATCACCGGCAAAATAAACACGGGTACGACCGTGCATGGCATCAGTCGTCTGGGAAAAACTTTCACTGTTCAAGCTGTATAATGTAGACAGGATCAACATAAAACGCTCAACAGATTTTTTCTTGTCAGAATAGTCATCTGAAAGTAATAATTCGCGTATCACACGGACAGAATCACGCTGGCGGGCGACTGGCGCTTTCTCCACAGCACTGATAGGCTGCACATTTTGTACTGGCTGCTCGGCGTTAAATTTCAACATTCGCCGTAAAATATCAGATGCACTTTCACCAATATGTTGTGTGTGGCTGGCAATATAGCGGTAAAGGTCTTCATCAACTTCTATCGTTTTCATTTCTATCCAGTACTGTTCTAAATAAAAAATTTTGACAGATTATAAAGTATAAAAAGAGAAAACAAAACAATTAAAATTTCAATAAGTTAAAAGTATTTAAACATGAAAAACAGCATAATAAAATATCCGCTTTTCATCTAAAATAAATCAATCAGTTACATAAATATTGTGAATATAAATCTCATTGTCATGTTAAATACTTCCCACAATTAGCACTTAAAAATGAAATAGATTTTCATAGCTTTCAATATTAATATAAATTTTCAATGGCGATATTTTAAAAAATTCCAGTCAGATATATACAATCATTAATGTCAAGATGTATATACCCGTTATCCTTCAAGTTGCCTCTTTGTTGTCTGCACTCGCTCACCCCGGTCACATAGTTACCTATGCTCCCGGGGATTCACTCCCTTGCCGTCGCGATGCATCTTGAAATCCATAGGGTATATATCTGCCTTATAATTTAATCAATAAGTGAAAGTTGTTGCCGTAAATAGGTACCTGAACCTAATAATCCTGGTTGTGGATGAGTAATCAAATAAACAGGAATCTGCTGTACTAACGGTTTAAAGCGCCCTTTATCTTCAAATCCCTGAAGAAAGTTCGATTGCTTAAAGAAATCAAGAAACCGCGGCACTATACCGCCAGCGATATACACACCACCAAAAGTCCCCATATTTAACGCTAAATTGCCGCCAAATCGTCCCATAATTTCACAAAATAGTGTCAGAGCACGATGGCAATATTGGCAACTTTCATCCAATGCCCGTTGCGTCACGGTTTCTGGTTCTAAATCTTCCGGCTGACGATGATCCAAAATGGCAATGGCCTGATAAAGGTTTACCAACCCACTACCGGACAAGATTCTTTCTACCGAAACATGTCCAAGTTTACGACGTAAAACAGCCAATATTGCATCTTGTTCTTCACTATTCGCGGCAAAATCTACATGACCACCTTCACCAGGTAAACTGACCCATTGCTTGCCTGCTTTGATCAAATGAGCTACACCAAGGCCAGTCCCCGCACCGTAAACCGCTATCGGTTTGTCTTTAACCGCTTCTCCTCCTCCTAATTGAACCTTGTATTCTTCTGTTAACATTGGAATCGCCATAGATACAGCCGTGAAGTCATTAATCACATCTAATTTTTCTAGCCCAAGTGTCTGTTTCAGCTCACGAATAGAAAATGCCCATTGGTGATTGGTCATTTCTACCCAATCACCATTTATCGGGCAAGCAATAGCAATACATGCATAAGTCACCACTGTTTTTTGCGCAGCCAAATAGTGACTGATAATAGATTCTAATCCGGTGTGTTGTTTTGCACTATACGTTTCGATCCACTCAATAGCCCCATTTTCCAAATTGCAAAGTGCTAATCTGGCATTAGTGCCGCCAATATCAGCAACAAGTCCGTAGAGATTCATTTTTATATCCTAATAATCAGCTAGTACAACAATTAGGTGAAGCTTATCCTATCTGGCATTATTGGTATAGATCGTTTAACCAACCTCACCAGTTGGTTTTTTACATTTATATACTATGCAGCTAAGACTATATGGTTAAGCAGCTTTATGACGTTTATTGGATTTTCTTTTTTCACTTTTCATTGCCTTGCTGTGAGCTTCGGCGAGTACCCGTTTTTTCTCACTATTGGCAAAACGATTTAAAACTTGCCTGATTAATGGCTGATAACCTAGGCCATTAAGGTCTGCTATCATTTTCAAGTCTTCAATCAGAGACCGATTTAATCTGATTGAAATGGGCTGTAACTCCAGCGCTTCGTTAATCAGATCTTCTGTTACATCATCAGATACTTTAACGTGAGCTTCACTACAACCAAGCTCACCGTTCTCCCATGCTTCATCAGTGGAAGCTATCAGGTTATTTGCTCGCTTATCAGTTTGTTTGCTCATTTCTCTGTTCCCAAACCGTATTTTCGGTAAATTCTCAATTCATCTTCATTAGGTGTATAAGCTGTCTTTAACAGGCGGTTTTTGCCTGCTAATTTCAATTTGATGTTTGATGATATCAAGAGCTTCATGTGCTTCGGAGTTTTTAACTCATGGTTAATCTGTATATACAAAATACTCCGCCAGACAGATCTAAGCAACTCAAAATGACTCACAAAATAGCAATGGACTTTGTATCACTAATAGATAAGATATATTATTTTAGCGTGAAATTTGTATATACATATAATGATGAAGCTCATGCTAAGAATATTGATACTATTCTGCAATTTCACAGCACAAATACAGTACACGAAAATCTAGCCGTGGTAATAAAATTACTAAAAGATGAGGTGTAACATGAATTTTTTTGACGAATTGAAAGCATCCCTAGAAGAAGCAGTTGAAATTAAACAAGGTAATAAAGCCGCAGCGCGTGTGACCCGATATGAAGTTGCCGACGTTAAAGCTATCCGTGCTCAACTTAACATTTCACAGGCAGAGATAGCGGAGGCTTTAAGCACCAGCCTTGATACAATTAAAAGCTGGGAGCAGAAGCGTCGAAATCCGACAGGACTAGCGGCAAAAGTGTTAGCTATCATCCAAGAAAACCCTAATTTCTATAAGGCTCTGGCGACCCATTGATTAAAAGCCAACTACTCTACCGACTGAGCTGACGACTTACTCTAGGGAAATTGGTTTTGAATGAAGCTTTAAGATGGTGGGTCGTGCAGGATTCGAACCTGCGACCAATTGATTAAAAGTCAACTGCTCTACCGACTGAGCTAACGACCCATCTATAGGAGAACTACTCTGAATATCTTTTGGAATGGTGGGTCGTGCAGGATTCGAACCTGCGACCAATTGATTAAAAGTCAACTGCTCTACCGACTGAGCTAACGACCCGCACCAAAGATATGTGATACCGCCTGAAATAATCTTGATGAAGTGGTGGGCGATACCAGATTCGAACTGATGACCCCCTCCTTGTAAGGGAGATGCTCTACCAACTGAGCTAATCGCCCACTTCATGATGACTATTACTGCTTCTATACCACTGAATTTATGATTGGTGGGCGATACCAGATTCGAACTGATGACCCCCTCCTTGTAAGGGAGATGCTCTACCAACTGAGCTAATCGCCCAATCATAAAATCATTTTTATCACAACGAGATGGTGGGCGATACCAGATTCGAACTGATGACCCCCTCCTTGTAAGGGAGATGCTCTACCAACTGAGCTAATCGCCCCGTCGTGATGGAGTCGCATTATAGGGATAGTTCAGAGTGAGTCAACGCTTTTTCTAGAGAAAAATATCGTTCGTCTCAAAATTAAACAAGGGTGAGATAATTATCGTCACTATAGGGTACAGTTTAGACAAGTACACTGACTTTCCTCAACAACTTCCCGTTAACAGCATTGAGGAATTAAGGTGCAGTGATAAAATGACCCCCACTTTTATTACTTTAAATCACCAATAACGTTCATTGAAAAGTGAAACGTAATTAAGGCAATCCCCGATGAGTAAAATTAAAACCCGTTTCGCACCAAGCCCAACTGGCTATCTTCATGTTGGCGGTGCCCGTACCGCACTTTATTCCTGGTTATATAGCCGCCATAACAAAGGCGAATTTGTATTGCGTATCGAAGATACTGACCTTGAACGCTCAACTCAGGAAGCTATCAATGCCATTATGGACGGTATGAACTGGTTAAATCTGAATTGGGATGAAGGCCCTTATTATCAGACGAAACGTTTTGATCGTTATCATCAGGCAATTGATCAAATGCTAGAACAAGGGAGTGCCTATCGCTGCTATTGTTCTAAAGTGCGTCTGGAAGAATTGCGGGAAACTCAAATGGCAAATGGCGAGAAACCGCGTTATGACGGCCGTTGCCGTGACAATCTGTGTCAACATAACCCAGATCAACCCCATGTCGTCCGTTTCCGCAATCCACAGGAAGGTTCTGTTGTTTTTAATGATCGTATCCGAGGCCCCATTGAGTTCAGTAATCAGGAACTTGATGATCTGATTATCCGTCGTACCGATGGCTCACCAACGTATAATTTCTGTGTTGTTATCGATGACTGGGATATGGAGATCACCCATGTCATCCGCGGTGAAGACCATATCAATAATACACCTCGCCAAATCAATATCCTGAAAGCACTAGGCGCTCCCGTGCCAGAATATGCACACGTTTCGATGATTCTAGGTGATGACGGTAAAAAATTATCCAAACGTCACGGTGCAGTGAGCGTTATGCAATACCGTGATGATGGCTACCTGCCAGATGCACTGCTGAATTATCTGGTTCGTTTGGGTTGGTCGCACGGCGATCAAGAAATTTTCAGCATTGAAGAAATGACTGAGCTGTTCAGCCTGGATGCCATCAATAAATCCGCCAGTGCATTCAATACCGAAAAATTGCAATGGTTGAACCATCACTATATTAATACCCTGCCGCCAGAGAAAGTTGCCGTTCATCTGGCATGGCATATTGAACAACAAGGTATTGATACCCGTCATGGTCCACAGTTGGTTGATCTAATTAAATTACTGGGCGAACGTTGTAAGACTCTGAAAGAGATGGCGGAATCCTGCCGCTACTTTTATGAAGATTTTGCTGAATTTGATGCCGATGCGGCGAAGAAACATTTGCGCCCAGTTGCCCGTCAGCCTCTTGAAGTTGTCCATGCAAAGCTGGCTTCAATTACTGATTGGACACCAGAAAATGTGCATCATGCCATTCAATCCACCGCTGATGAGCTAGAAGTCGGTATGGGTAAAGTCGGTATGCCATTGCGTGTTGCAGCTACCGGTGCAGGTCAATCCCCAGGTGTGGATGTCACTATTCACGCTATCGGGCAAACCCGTACTCTCTCCCGTATCAATCAAGCGCTGGAATTCATTGCTCAACGTGAAACTCAATCCTAATTAATGCACCCAAGGCATCACTTATCACATGTGATGCCTTTTTATTTCAACCCATTGCTCAGTCTCTATTTTGCTAATTGATTATAAAATTGATGGCTTTTTCAACGCTTGTTGTGAGAATGATAAGTTAGCCGTTGACAGTATTTGCAGGGTTTCATATTATGCGCCCCGTTCCATAATTTTGATTGGGGCTATAGCTCAGCTGGGAGAGCGCTTGCATGGCATGCAAGAGGTCAGCGGTTCGATCCCGCTTAGCTCCACCAAATCCTTTATATTGAAATAAGGTATTTGGTACTAAATTAGGAAATACCACACTCGTGGGGCTATAGCTCAGCTGGGAGAGCGCTTGCATGGCATGCAAGAGGTCAGCGGTTCGATCCCGCTTAGCTCCACCAAAATTATCAGGCCCTGAAAGCTATGCCTTCAGGGCCTTTTGGTTATTACCCTATCTAACCACCATCATCGATTAAAAAACAAACGCCAACCTTAGCTAGCCTTTTTTCAATGGCTTCACCAACGAATCTAGTCCCTCTAGTTTTATTGCTAAAGTCATCTCCATCAGCGCACCCAATTTACCTTGTGGAAATTCACCCTTACGAGCGAACCACAATAAATACTCTTCCGGTAAATCAATGAGCATACGCCCTTTGTATTTACCGAACGGCATTACAGTATTAGCAATTTCTATCAGGTTCTCTTTTTCCATAATTTGCACGTCTATAAGGAGAAATAGGTGAAAAGGAAATGGCATCATCCATGATGCAACATTCCATGATAAAACGTTATCTTTTACAGTACCAAACCTGCAATAGCCGCAGACAAGAAACTGACAAGCGTTGAACCAAACAGTAGTTTCAAACCAAAGCGGGAAACGACATTACCCTGTTTCTCATTCAAGCCTTTAATCGCACCTGCCACAATCCCAATGGAAGAGAAGTTAGCAAAAGAAACCAAGAATACCGACAAAATACCCTGTGAACGAGGAGAAAGTTCTGTCGCAATTGATTGTAAGCTGTGCATTGCTACAAATTCGTTAGCAACTAATTTGGTTGCCATGACGCTACCAACCTTCAATGCTTCATCTGTAGGAATCCCAATCACCCAAGCAAATGGATAAAACACATAACCGAGCATTTCCTGGAAGCTCTTCTCAAACACCATGCTGAACAACGCATTAACAGCCGCAATCAGGGCAATGAAACCAATCAACATAGCAGCAACAATGAGCGCCACCTTGAAACCCGCCAAAATATATTCACCTAGCATTTCGAAAAAACTTTGGCCTTCGTGAAGATTGCTCATCTGAATATCTTCTTCACTGTCAACAGCATACGGATTAATCAATGATAGGATGATAAAGGTACTGAACATATTAAGCACCAATGCTGCTACAACATATTTAGGCGCTAAAATTGTCATGTAAGCACCAACGATTGACATAGAAACCGTTGACATTGCAGTCGCCGCCATCGTGTACATACGGCGCTCTGACATTTTTCCCAGTACGTCTTTATAAGCAATAAAGTTTTCAGACTGCCCAAGTATCAGAGAACTCACTGCGTTAAATGATTCCAGTTTACCCATACCGTTGACTTTAGACAGCAGAGTACCAATAACACGGATGATGATTGGCAATAGTTTGATATGCTGCAAAATACCAATCAGCGCAGAAATAAAGATAATCGGGCACAATACATTCAGAAAGAAGAATGCCAGTTTTGCATCCATCATGCCGCCAAAAATGAATTCAGTCCCTTCACCCGCATATTTCAATAAATGCTCAAACAAACCAGCAAATCCCATGACAAATTCTTGACCAATACCAGAATTCAGGAAAAACCAAGCCAAGATAAGTTCAATAACAAGCAATTGAATAACATAGCGAGGGCGAATACTTTTACGGTCACTACTCGCCAAAATAGCAAGGCCGCCAATGACAATCAAAGCTAAAAAGAAATGCAGGATCTGAGACATATCAACTCCAAACACGACAGAAAGCGAGTTTTTATCAACGCATTCTATGTAATAAAAGGCGATCAAATAAGGATAGATATCACATTAGACTGAAATAATTCTTACTGTAAACCTTTACTTAATGTATCTGATCACATTTTTAGCTGAATCGTATAACATAAGCTTTAAAGAAACCTTATCGCACATAACTGATTATTGAGAAAAGCTCTCAATAATCAGTATGTAAACAAAAAGTTATTCACCCAACAAACGGATCATTTCTTCTTCATCAATAACCGGAATATTTAACTCATTAGCTTTAGCTAATTTTGAACCGGCGGCTTCACCCGCAATCACCAAATCTGTTTTCTTAGAAACGCTGCCCGTCACCTTTGCCCCAAGTGCAACAAGTTTAGCTTTGGCTTCATCCCTAGATAGCTGATGCAATGAACCTGTCAGTACAACTGTTTTACCCGAAAATGGACTATCAATCTTCTCAGCTTTCGTTACGACGACCGGTTCCCAGTTGATACCGATATTATCAATCAGATCGTCAATAACTGTTTGGTTATGAGGTTCAATGAAAAAGTTAACAACATGTTTCGCCACCACTTCGCCAACATCCTGAACCTCTTTCAATGCTTCCTCATCAGCGGAACGTAAGTTATCCAGTTCGCCAAAGTGAGCAGCCAAATTAGCAGCGGTCGCTTCCCCAACTTCACGGATACCCAATGCATAAAGGAAACGGGCAAAGGTGGTTTTTTTGGCTTTTTCTAACGCATCTACTACATTCTGGGCAGATTTCGGCCCCATGCGATCAAGCCCAGTCAACTTGCCCGCCGTCAGCCTGAAAAGATCTGCTGGGGTTTTGACATACTCTTTATCCACTAGCTGATCGATAATCTTTTCGCCCATGCCGTCAACATCCATCGCCCGACGGGAAACAAAATGCCTAAGCGATTCTTTTCGCTGAGCACCACATACCAATCCCCCCGTACAACGCGCGACAGCTTCCCCTTCAATCCTTTCAATATCTGCCCCACATACCGGGCAATGTTCAGGGAAAACAACGTCATTACTGTCCTGTGGCCTTCTCTCTTCCAAAATACCGACAACTTGTGGAATCACATCACCAGCACGGCGGATAATAACCGTATCGCCAATCCGCAAACCTAAACGTTCAATCTCATCCGCATTGTGCAATGTTGCATTACTGACAATTACACCAGAGACCTGCACTGGCTCCAGACGTGCTACCGGTGTGATTGCGCCAGTACGACCAACCTGAAACTCAACATCACGAACAATCGTCATTTGCTCCTGTGCAGGAAATTTGAATGCCGTAGCCCAACGGGGCGCACGAGCAACAAAGCCTAATGTTTCCTGCAATTCCAGCGAATTGACTTTGACAACAACACCATCGATATCAAACCCCAATGCGGAACGCTGGTTTACAATATTATGATAAAAATCAATAACCTGTTGACTATCGGTACAAACTTTAACTTTATCGCTGACCGGCAATCCCCATTTCTTAAACTGTATCAATCGCTCGTAGTGACTGGTTGGTAACTCGCCCCCCTCCAATATACCAACACCATAACAGAAGAAAGCCAATGGGCGTTTAGCCGTAATACGAGGATCGAGCTGACGTAGAGAGCCCGCCGCCGCATTACGTGGATTAGCAAATACTTTTGCACCCGTGCGGCGTGCTTCCTCATTCAGTTTCTCAAACCCTTTTTGCGGCATGAAAACTTCACCGCGAATTTCAATACGAGCTGGAATATTTTCGCCGAATAGACGCAGTGGAATTGCGCCGATAGTCCGTATATTTGATGTAATATTTTCCCCTGTTGTACCATCACCACGAGTTGCAGCCCGTACCAATTCACCATTTTCATACAACAGGCTAACCGCCAAGCCATCCAGTTTCAGCTCACAGCACACAACTAAATCCTGGGTCTCTTTCAGGCGGTCACGCACCCGCTTATCAAACGCCAGATAACTCTCTTCATCAAATACGTTATCTAGTGACAACATAGGAATTTCATGGCGGACTTGTTCAAAAGCCGTCAGAGGAGCAGCGCCAATCCGCTGCGTTGGTGAATCCGATGTAATCAACTCAGGGCATTGTTCTTCAAGATCCTTCAATTCCTGCATTAACCGATCATATTCTGCATCAGGGATCTCTGGTGCATCCATGACGTGATACAGATATTCATGATGACGCAGGGTTGTTCTGAGCTTTTCTATTTGTTGAGCAGTTGATTTCATGATTTATAACCAGCGATAAAAAGCCCCCGACTGGCGGAGGCTTGAACATTCGATAAATTGATTATACCTGAACACCAAGTGTGCTGCGAATACGTGCCTTATACAATTCGATTTTTTGCGGTGTCAGCATTTTTCGCTCATCATCAAGCACCACACCCCCAACATCAGAAGCAATACGCTGGGCCGCCTGCAACATCAGTTTAAAATTCTGACTAGATTCTCCGTAAGAAGGGACCACCATAAACATGGAAACCCCTGGAGTCGTAAAATCAACCATTGTTTCAGGATTAAATGAACCCGGTTTCACCATATTTGCCAGACTAAACAGGACCGGGCCACTACCTGATGGGTTCACGTGACGATGAAAAATCTGCATTTCCCCAAACTGGAAGCCAGATTGTAGAATACTTTGCAGCAAGGATTCACCATTCAATTCCTGACCGTGGTGTGCTGCTACGTGAAGAACCAAAACAATTTCTTTCACTTTAGTCTGAGCTTCTTTTTCGCCAGCCGCTTCCTGAGATTTTCCTTCAATCACAGATCCGTTTCTTTCAGACTCATTCTGCCCTTCAAATTCAAACAGACCAAGTTGGGGCTCCTGCTCTTCTAAGACGGCTTTTCTCGCTGTCGTTTCAGGCTGACGGCCCGCCAGCAATGGATCATCGCTTTCTTCAGGCGTTGCAGCATCAATTTCAGTCAACTTTTGCTGACGGCGTTTGATAGCTGACTCAGCGTTATACTCCTGATGAGATTTCACCTGCTTATGGGCATAAGGCTTTTGCTGATTGTCGAACGCTTCATCATCACTGTCATCGACGAAACTATTCTGACGATCATGTTTATGACGTTTAACTGGGCGATTACGAAAAAGCGAAGAACGCTCTTTACGGCTGGTCCACAACCCATGTAACAGCAAAGCTATTATTGCTATCGCACCAACAATGATTAATATCAGACGCAAATCCTGCATCATTGCTATCTCTGTTGTTTAATTAAGTATGCCACCACGGCGGAATATTTTCTGTATTAACTGTATTTGTCAAATAACACAAGTGCAAGCTTATACACACTTTTCTTATCAGAAAAATGCCTAATAAGCCTCTTTTGCATTTTTTTTATACAGAACAATACTAGTCAGTCGAAAATCCTGCCTATATGATAGCGTTTCAATCACACAGGAGAGAATAGGAAGTATGCTGAATTTGACAAAATCGCCAAAAAATTTGAGCGGCTTTCAGTATTTGGTGCAAGGTTGCAAATTAATGACTCGCCCAGGCATTAAAAGATTTGTCTTATTGCCTTTGTTGGCAAATGTTTTGTTTCTCGGTGGTTCATTTTGGTGGCTCTACCAAAAACTGGAGAATTGGCTCCCTTGGATAGTGAGCAAAGTACCAGATTGGATGCAATGGCTCAGTTATATTTTATGGCCGCTGGCCGTGATCTCTGTTTTGCTGATTTTTACTTACTTCTTTAGCACAATAGCGAATTTTATCGCAGCACCATTCAATGGTCTGCTGGCAGAGAAATTGGAAGCGGATTTAACAGGAACCCCCGCGCCGGATACCGGCGTTATCGCACTCTTCAAAGATGTTCCACGTATCCTGAAACGGGAATTAGTCAAGCTGCGCTACTATATTCCACGCGCTCTGGTCTTATTGATACTCTATTTTATTCCTGTCATCGGCCAGACTGCCGCACCTGTGCTCTGGTTTATTTTCAGTGCATGGATGTTATCGATTCAGTATTGTGATTACCCCTTTGATAACCATAAAGTCAGTTTTCCAACAATGCGTAGTGCCCTTCGCCAAAACAAAATAATTAATCTGCAATTTGGCGCAACAGTGAATATTTTAACCATGATACCCATTGTCAATTTGGTCATTATGCCTATTGCTGTATGCGCAGCGACGGCAATGTGGGTCGATCGCTATCGAGATCAACACGCTCCTGGTATTATGCCGTGATATTCATTTAAGGTATCCTTTTAGACAATAAAAATATATTTAAGTTATATTTCCATTAACCGGTTGTTGGCGTATTGTTGATCGGATATCACTAAAGGGAGTTGAAAGACGAGTATGAATAAAATTTACGAAGATAATTCTTTGACTATTGGTCGTACCCCGTTAATTCGCCTAAAACACTTTGGCAATGGGCGTATTCTGGCAAAAGTAGAATCCCGTAACCCAAGTTTTAGTGTAAAATGTCGCATTGGTTCCAACATGATTTGGGATGCTGAAAAACACGGTATCCTACAACCCGGGAAAGAGTTGGTAGAACCTACCAGCGGTAATACCGGGATAGCCCTTGCTTATGTTGCCGCCGCTCGGGGCTACAAATTAACGCTGACTATGCCAGAAACCATGAGTATTGAGCGCCGCAAGCTATTGAAAGCATTGGGAGCACAACTGGTACTGACGGAAGGCGCTAAAGGCATGAAAGGTGCCATTGAGAAAGCCAATGAAATTAAAGCTAGCGATCCCGATCGTTATATTATCCTGCAACAGTTCAGCAATCCGGCAAACCCGGAAATCCATGAAAAAACCACAGGCCCGGAAATCTGGGAAGACACAGACGGTGAAGTGGATGTATTTGTTACCGGTGTAGGGACTGGCGGTACATTAACAGGTGTCACCCGTTACCTGAAAAACACCAAAGGTAAAAATATCACCGCGGTTGCCGTAGAGCCTGAAGAATCACCCGTCATCAGCCAGACTCTGGCCGGTGAAGAAGTGAAACCGGGTCCCCATAAGATTCAAGGTATTGGTGCAGGTTTCATTCCAGATAACCTTGATTTGACACTGGTTGATCGCGTTTTCAAAATCAGCGGTGAGGAAGCTATCAAAACCGCGCGTGAAATCATGGTGAAAGAGGGCATTTTGGTCGGTATCTCCTCTGGTGCCGCCGTTGCAGCAGCAGTGAAACTTTCTCAGGAACCAGAATATAAAGACAAAAATATCGTCGTCATTCTGGCTTCATCAGGCGAACGTTATCTAAGCAGTGTACTGTTTGCTGACTTGTCTGATGAATAAAAGTTTTTAAGTAAGTTACTTAGATTTATTGATAAAAAAGCACCTAAATGGTGCTTTTTCTGTGTGGTAGATCAAATTTTTACACTTTGCCAGATGATTTCTTACAATGGGTCTAGTATTTAACCAATAATAATTATTTCGATGCTCGAAATTAATTAGTAGAAGTAGTAGTTTCAGTTAAGTAGTTCCGTGATCTATCTTTACTTCAAACTATCAATCAGAAGCATCGGAAAGAACAATTTTTCTGATAATGAATAAAAATTTTTATTACATTATCAACCTGAGAGTCTATCTCAGTAGACGTCGTTAGTGCTGTTCATTCTTACCAGTAAAAGTGAATACAGACAGCACACATGACTCGGAACTTACGGGTCGTACTAAAGAGCGTTCAAGAGCTATTTATCGCTTTTGCCAGAACATGACTCAGTTCGCTCTTTAGGTAAATAAAATCGTCTTAAATGGGATAGGCAGTGAATAAACACTCAAGTTAAAATTTGTCCATTACAAATTCTTAACTTACATAGCAAAAATCTAAGTTATTGAGGAAACGTTATGTTCCAGCAAGAAGTCACTATTACTGCGCCAAATGGCCTACACACCCGTCCCGCTGCACAGTTTGTTAAAGAAGCCAAAAGTTTCTCCTCCGACATTACTCTGACTTCCAGTGGTAAAACTGCCAGTGCCAAAAGCCTATTTAAGCTACAAACTTTGGGACTCACTCAAGGCACTGTAGTGACCATTTCTGCTGAAGGTGAAGATGAGCAAAAAGCAATCGAGCATCTGGTTAAATTAATGGCAGAACTGGAATAACTTTCCATTAACCGTAAAGCCAGTCAAGATTCAGAGATTGTGAATATACCCTATGGATTTCAAGATGCATCGCGACGGCCAGGGAGTGAATCCCCGGGAGCATAGGAAACTATGTGACCGGGGTGAGCGAGTGCAACCAACAAAGAGGCAACTTGAAAGATAACGGGTATAAACAGGTATTCACTTAGCCGTTCCTCATCCCCGGATAAACTTTTATCTGGGGATATCAGTTTAAATGCATGTCCTAAAACAGCAAACCATCTGCGGGCTGGCTCTTTAAAGAATAATTATTAGTAGTTAGGTAACATCATGATTTCAGGCATATTAGTATCACCAGGCATTGCTTTCGGTAAAGCACTATTACTGAAAGAAGACTCAATCATTATCAATCAGAAAAAAATTAGCCAAGAGCAAGTCGAACAAGAAATTTCCCATTTCATGCAAGGTCGTGAAAAAGCCTCATCTCAGCTAGAAATCATCAAGAATATAGCAGCAAAAAACCTCGGAGAAGAAAAAGCTGAAATCTTCGAAGGGCATATTATGCTATTGGAAGATGAAGAACTTGAGCAAGAAATTATTGCGTTAATCAAAAACGATTTCAAAACCTCAGATGCCGCGGTTTATTCTGTTATTGAAACCCAGGCCCAAGCCCTTGAAGAATTAGATGATGAATACCTGAAAGAACGTGCCACAGACGTGCGTGATATCGGTAAACGCTTGCTGAAAAACATTCTGGGGATGCCCATTGTTGATCTTGGCTCAATTTCAGAAGAAGTCATTCTGGTTGCCAACGACCTGACTCCATCTGAAACCGCACAACTCAATCTGGAAAAAGTACTCGGTTTTATTACCGATTTAGGTGGCCGAACTTCTCACACGTCAATCATGGCCCGCTCTCTTGAACTGCCCGCGATAGTGGGTACCACCCAGGCGACGGCGACAATCCAGAATGGTGACTACCTAATCCTGGATGCAGTAAATAACCATATTTACATCAACCCGTCTGATGCAGAAATTGAACAACTTAAAAAGACCAAAAACGAATATTTGTCAGAAAAAGCTGAACTTGCAAAGTTGAAAGATCTCCCGGCAATGACTCTTGATGGTCATCAGGTTGAAGTCTGTGCCAATATCGGTACCGTCCGTGATGTGATCGGTGCTGAACGCAATGGTGCCGAAGGTGTCGGTTTATACCGTACAGAATTTCTGTTTATGGATCGTGATGCACTGCCAACAGAAGAAGAACAGTTCCAAGCTTATAAAGCCGTTGCCGAGGCAATAGGCAGCCAAGCGGTTATTATACGTACGATGGATATCGGTGGTGATAAAAATCTGCCCTATATGAATCTACCGAAAGAAGAGAACCCATTCCTTGGTTGGCGTGCAATTCGTATTTGCCTTGATCGAAAAGAGATCTTACATTCTCAGTTACGTGCTATCTTACGTGCATCTGCTTTCGGTAAATTACGTATTATGTTCCCAATGATTATTTCTGTAGAAGAAGTACAGGAATTGAAAGTAGAACTTGAATTGCTGAAAGGCCAGCTTCGCGAAGAAGGTAAAAAATTCGATGAAGCAATCGAAGTGGGTGTGATGATAGAAACACCAGCTTCAGCAGTTATTGCTCATCACCTGGCAAAAGAAGTTGACTTTTTCAGTATTGGGACAAACGATCTAACTCAGTATACTCTTGCTGTAGACCGCGGTAACGAGTTGATTTCTCATCTTTATAACCCGATGCTACCAGCAGTATTGAGCCTGATTAAGCAAACCATCGATGCTTCACACGCTGAAGGTAAATGGACGGGGATGTGTGGCGAGCTTGCAGGTGATGAACGTGCTACCTTGTTGCTATTAGGCATGGGGCTGGATGAGTTTAGTATGAGTGCGATTTCTATTCCCCGCATCAAGAAAATCATTCGTAATACTCGTTACGAAGATGCAAAAGCGTTAGCTGAGCAAGCCCTTTCTCAGTCTACCGCTAAGGGGTTGATAGAATTGGTTGATACCTTCATCAAAGAAAAAACACTTTGCTAACAATATCGGTTAAAACGCGGTCCAATATAAACAATTAGGAGAAGATTCATGGGTCTGTTTGATAAACTGAAATCTCTAGTTTCAGATGATAAAAAAAACAGCGGCACTATTGAAATTATCGCGCCTTTATCTGGTGAGATTGTCAATATTGAAGATGTTCCAGATGTTGTCTTCGCCGAGAAAATTGTCGGCGATGGTATCGCTATAAAACCCGCCGGCAACAAGATAGTTGCACCAGTTGATGGAACAATCGGTAAAATATTTGAAACCAACCATGCATTTTCTATCGAATCGGACAGCGGTATTGAGCTATTTGTCCATTTTGGTATTGATACGGTTGAGCTTAAAGGCGAAGGCTTTAAACGTATTGCTGAAGAAGGTCAGCGTGTACAAAAAGGTGATTTAGTTTTGGAATTCGATCTTAAATTCCTTGAAGAGAGAGCAAAATCAACCCTGACACCTGTTGTTATTTCCAACATGGATGAGATTAAAGAGTTATCCAAGTTGAGTGGTTCTGTCACTGTTGGTGAAACCCCCATTATGCGTATTAAAAAGTAGCAACACTTTAACTGTTACAGTATCATTTTCATATTAAAAAACGGCCGACAATCGCGGCTGTTTTTTTATCCCTTATTTTCAATTTACATCGTTTTCTATTTAGAAATTGGCTAGTGTGAGCAGAGCTTACCCACCTCTTTTACTCTACTCACGCTGAATGTATACCCAATGGATTTCAAGATGCATCGCGACGGCAAGGGAGCGAATCCCCGGGAGCATAGATAACTATGTGACCGGGGTGAGTGAACGCAGCCAACAAGGAGGCAACTTGAAAGATGACGGGTATATAACCAGATTAATTAAATACCCCGGTAGAAAGGTATCTGTCACCACGGTCGCAGATAATGGTAACAATGACAGAACCTGGATTTTGTGCCGCAACACTTAATGCTCCGGCAACAGCACCGCCGGAACTAACCCCACAGAAAATCCCTTCTTTCTGAGCTAACAAACGCATGGTATCTTCAGCTTCTTTCTGAGTGATATCCAACACTTGATCAACTAACTCCTTGCGAAAAATGCCAGGCAAATAAGCCGACGACCAACGGCGAATACCTGGAATATGGCTATCCGCCGCTGGTTGTAAGCCAATAATCTGTACACTATTAGACTGGCTTTTTAAATAGCGGCTAACACCGGTAATAGTTCCCGTCGTTCCCATACTGGAAACAAAATGTGTAATACGCCCTTGCGTCTGCTGCCAAATTTCCGGCCCTGTCGTCGTAAAATGCGCTAAAGGATTATCCGGGTTATTGAATTGATCAAGTACTTTACCTTCACCATTACGCTCCATTTGCTGAGCTAAATCACGTGCACCTTCCATGCCCATTGCGCTACTCACCAAAATCAGTTCTGCACCATAAGCTCGCATAGAAGCTTGACGCTCAAGGCTCATATTATCAGGCATCAGTAATTTAAGATGATAACCTTTTACTGCGGCAATCATTGCTAACGCAATACCCGTATTTCCGCTAGTAGCTTCAATTAATACGTCACCGGGAGAAATCTCACCCCGCAATTCAGCTTGCTGAATCATTGATAGCGCTGTTCTGTCTTTTATCGAGCCTGCCGGATTATTACCTTCAAGTTTCACCCATATTTCTACACCTAGCCTATCGGTCATTCGTTGTAATTTTACTAGTGGGGTATTCCCTATAAAATGTTCCAAACTTGCCACAGTTATTACCCAAATTTTATTTAATAGAAATGCGAAATAACCATATTCAGACATATATCGCAAGACCCTAAATAAAAAATGCCCATCCCTGGCGGTAAGGCGATGAGCAAAATGGTACCAACCAAATTCAAATAATTATCAGGCAGTTTGGGCTAAACTCAGTGTTTGCAATTGCTTATCACCCGCATATAAACGCGCCTCAGTGCCACCAATAAAATAACAGTTTCCTCTTGTGGGTACTGAAGTTTCATCAAACCAAATAACAGCAACCGATTCATGATGCCAGCCTAGAGGCTGAACCGAAAGCTGCCAGAAATGCCCTCTAGGACTGACCTCAGTCACCTGTACTGGCAATGGACTAGAAAGTGTCGGTTGCGAGTTCATCATGATATCCCACGGACGCAAGAATACATCAACATTCCCCTGATGGATTGGCGTCACATTGAGAGGCAAGTGCTGCCCGCCAATCAACAGCTGAGAGCCTTTAATTTCCCCACTAAAATGATTGACCTCACCCAAGAACTCCATCACAAAACGGCTTGCCGGATAACGCCATACATCTTGTGGCGTACCTACCTGTTCAATATTCCCTTGCCTCATGACAACAACCCGGTCAGCCACTTCCATCGCTTCTTCCTGATCGTGAGTGACAAAGACACTGGTAAATTTAAGCTCTTCATGGAGCCGGCGTAACCAACGGCGTAATTCCATTCTTACCTGAGCATCCAGTGCACCAAATGGCTCATCGAGTAATAGAATTTGTGGTTCAACAGCCAATGCTCTTGCCAACGCCACCCGCTGTTTCTGCCCACCAGAAAGTTGTGATGGATAGCGTTCAGCAAAATGCGTCAATTGCACCATCTCCAGCAACTCCATAACCTTACGGCGGATAGCCGCCATATTCGGACGCCTACGTCGTGGCAGTACTGTCAATCCAAAAGCAACATTATCAAACACAGTCATATGCCGAAACAGTGCATAATGCTGAAATACGAATCCAACTTGCCGATCTTTAGCATGCATACGGCTAACATCTTGCCCGTGGAAACTCAGCTTCCCCGCAGTTTGTTGTTCCAGACCAGCAATAATTCTCAACAAGGTTGTTTTACCGGAGCCTGACGGACCAAGCAGAGCAACCATTTCTCCAGAAAAAACATTCAGAGTGATATCGCTCAGAACCTGAGTCCGACCAAAATATTTACTGATATTATTAATTTCAATACTCATATTCTGCTCCTACCTTAACCATGTTGACGACTTAACCGCCACTGCAAAGCACTTTTAACAATCAAAGTGATAATTGCCATCAATGCCAACAATGCCGCCGCAGTAAATGCCCCTACGGTGTTGTAATCTTGATGCAGTAATTCAACCTGCAACGGCAATGTGTAAGTTTCACCACGAATAGCACCGGATACCACTGAGACAGCACCAAATTCACCAATTGCCCGGGCATTGGTCAAAACCACACCATATAACAACGCCCAACGGATATTAGGTAACGTCACCCGCCAAAACATTTTCCAACCAGACGCCCCCAATAAAATTGCAGCTTCATCCTCCTGGCTCCCCTGACTAAGCATCATTGGCACCAGCTCTCGAACAACGAAAGGACAAGTCACAAATATCGTTACTAAGGCCATTCCCGGCCAGGAAAACATCAATTGGATATCATAGGGTTCCAACAAACTTCCGGCCCACCCATTCGAACCATAAAACAATAGGTAGATCAAACCAGCTACGACCGGCGAAACAGCAAACGGAATGTCGATCAATGTCAATAAACATTGCCGCCCGGGAAACTGAAAGCGCGTTACCAGCCAAGCGATCATGACGCCAAAAATTAGGTTTACCGGAACGGTAATTAACGCGATCAGTATCGTTAACCAGATGGCATGCAACATATCAGGATCTAAAAGATTCTCAGTGACTATCTCAACGCCTTTAGAAAAGGCAGTCATAAATATCCAGACAATGGGGATCACTAACAGTAAGATTGAAAACAATACGCCTGTTATGATCAACGTCCATTTCGCCCAATTTACAGGTGGTCGTTGTGCTACACAAAATTCAGATAATTCAACCATTAATGCCCTCCAATCCGCCGACCAAAGCGGCTTTGCAGAGTATTAATGCTAAAGAGTAATATCAGGGATATTGCCAATATAACTGATGCGATGGCACTGGCTGCGGGGTAATCAAACTCCTGTAAACGGATGAAAATCATCAGCGATACCACTTCTGTTTGCCATGCAATATTACCGGCAATAAAGATCACTGCACCAAACTCCCCCAAGCTGCGGGTAAAAGAGAGTGCGGTGCCCGCAATTAAAGCCGGAGATAATTCTGGCAATACAACCCGCAAGAAAGTTTGCCAACGATTAGCACCTAATGTTTGAGCTGCTTCTTCATATTCTGGCCCTAACTCTTCAAGTACCGGCTGAATCGTTCGCACTACAAATGGCAGACTTGTAAACGCCATCGCTACCGCAATACCCAACCAAGTATTCACTACTTTCACATCAAAGTGCCCAAGCAAAGAGCCATACCAACCACTCACAGAGAATAGCGTTGCCAATGTCAATCCCGCTACCGCAGTAGGTAACGCAAAAGGGAGATCCATCAAACCATCCAATAAGCTACGGCCTGGGAAACGATAGCGGGTTAAAACCCATGCCATCAACATACCAAACACCGCATTAAACAAGCTGGCAACCGCTGCTGCTAGCAATGTCACTTTATAAGCTGCTACAACTTGGGGATTAGCAATCACCTGCCAATACTGTTCCCAGGTCATACTGGAAAGCTGCACAACTAATGCACTCAGGGGTAACAATAAAATCAAGCAGGTATAGAACAAACTACTGCCTAAGCTCAACCCAAAACCAGGCAATACTCGCTTACTGGATCTCGAAAACATTACTTATGCCCCTCGGCCAGCAATTGATCCAGCATACCGCCAGTATTGAAGTGAGTTTTCATCACTTGTGACCAACCACCAAATTGATCTTCCAATCGAAACAGATTAGTTTCCGGAAAACGGGCCCTCTGTTGAGCCATCACGTTTTTATTACTGACACGATAATTAAAGCGAGTAATGATCTGCTGTGCCTGTGGGCTATAAAGATAATTCAGATAAGCTTTAGCCGCTTTCTCTGTACCGTTTTTCGCAATATGCTTATCAATCCAAGCCACAGGGAATTCTGCCAGAATACCTACCGGTGGAACGATCACTTCATATTTATCATCACCATACTGCTTGCGAATGTTGTTCACTTCAGATTCGAAACTGATCAGTACATCGCCCAAACCACGCTCAATAAATGAAGTTGTTGCCCCGCGACCGCCAGTATCAAACACAGCGACATTTTTCAGGAAACGTTTCATCCATTCGCGAGTTTTACCCTGATCTCCACCATTTTCCTGTTGAATAGCTCCCCAGGCGGCCAAATAAGCATAACGACCATTACCGGAGGTTTTAGGGTTTGGGAAGACTAATTTGACATCCTGACGCACTAAATCATCCCAATTACGAATATTTTTGGGGTTACCTTTACGCACGAGAAACGCCATCGTGGAATAGTAAGGTGAACTGCTATTTGGCAAGCGGTTCTGCCAATCAGCCGAAAGCAGATTGCCACGATCATGCAAAATTTGCACATCCGTTACCTGATTGTAAGTCACCACATCAGCCCGCAATCCTTGAAGAATTGCCAGTGCTTGTTTGGAGGAACCAGCGTGGGATTGTTTGATTATCAACTTATCTTGTGGATACTGCTCATTCCACTGTTTTTCAAATTCAAGATTCAGTGCAGAAAATAGCTCACGCGCAACATCATAAGAGCTGTTTAATAGCTCTACAGCAGAGGCATGACTGCTGCCTAATAAAGTTACTACTACTAGTCCGTTTAGTATCGTATTTTTTATTGAATACTTTTTCATTTTTCACCTTATCCGTTATTTCATCAAATAACGCTCCAGTGACTAATGTACCCAGTTTATTTATAACAAGGTAGATAACTATCGCCGTTTAATATACCAAATTGCACTTAGAAAGTATGAAATGCAATAAGATGACAGGAATAATAAGGTTTTTAAATGAAAAAAGCGGGCCTGTTACGGCTCCGCAAGAGGAACGTCAAATTCACTAAGCTGGCTCAGTTTATGTTTTTAATCAGAAACTCTCATCGTTTCCAGACGATACGTTCCACTTTCCATTTTTTCAGTACATCATCAGAAGGAATTAAACCTTCAGGGCCATTCCAATGACCTGTAAACAGATAACTGACATGTTTGCTCTGTGGGGATACGCAGACAATAGCGCTCTTCTCTGACTCACTCACCGTATTTCGGCAAACATCAAATGCCTTGCTATAAAGTGCTGAAAATGGCATGCCGACCTTTGTTCCCCAGACGGTTTCAATATCTTCATCCAACACTTCGATGCGACTGATTTTTCCATCGGCCTGACCAAATAACGCTATCTTCAATTGATCACCATCCATTGCTTGAAATACTGTCACCAATTGGCCATTTTTTGCTTCCATGCCACTGCGTAAGTGATACTTTCCATCCAACCCCTTCTCTATTGCCTCTTTATTCATTGCTGTCAGACCATTTATTTCTCCCACACCCTGATCTGAGATTTTTAAGGGGCTACCAAACCAGCTAATAGGAGACAAATCCGACCATGAAAAACCCGATGACCCCGTACAACCGGCCAGCAACAATGCACCACTTATTATGAAAAAACGCAATCCTGACAACATGTTAGTTAAAGTATACTTCTGCATAACGGGTTCCCTTATGACTCAATACAGAGATAGGCACTGAGACATCACATCTGATTGTTAGTTTCAGAGAATATTTAAATTAATTACTTTAGATTAATATTTTATTGATAAAATACAACTTAGCGGTATCATTACCCCCCCATAAAAGTCATTACTATTGATAAGGTCAATATGATGAAAAAAATATTTATAACCACTGCTTTGATTACTTTGTTCAGTATGCCGTCAATGGCTCAAGCCTCACAAACGCAATTTGGTGGTTTTTCTGGTCCCGATTCAACACAGCCTCCGGTCCAAGCAGTACCACAAGGTGGTTTTATCGATCAAAATGCGAGAGTTTCCACCACCCAACAAGTTAAAAATATGAGAGACGACAGTTGGGTCGTGCTGGAAGGGCATATTGAATCCCGTATCCACAGTGATCACTTCATATTCCGCGATAATGCCGGAATTGTTGAAGTTGAAGTTGATCATAAATACTGGAATGGTCAAACGATAACGCCTCAAGATAGAGTCCGCCTTGAAGGTGAAGTCGATAAAGAGTGGAATGGTATGACTGTTGATGTGAAAAAAGTCACCAAATTGAACTAATGCTTGCGGCTGAGTGGAATTCTTTCACTCAGCCATATCTATACCCGTCATCTTTCAAGTTGCCTCTTTGTTGGCTTCACTCCCTTGCCGTCGCGAGCCATCTTGAAATCCATAGGGTAGAAACTCAGTATTCCTGATCAACAATCAAACGCTTACTGAAAATAACGCTCTCTTGATGACGATCTTCATATTCCAGTTTTTCACACATATAGATAGTGGCATCATTATCTTCAGGAACAATAAGAACTATTTTTGGGCAACCACGAGCAATCAATTTCTTCTCCAACCGGGCAATTAATGCATTCGCAATTCCCCTACCGCGAAATTCAGGATGAACTCCTAAATAATAAGCTGAACCACGATGACCATCATAACCACCCATAATCGTCCCAACCACTTCACCAACCACTTCCGCAACTAAAAACAGGTCAGGATCATGCGTCAATTTACGCTCGATATCCACTTCAGGGTCAACACCAGGATTAAGTAAATCGCAGCGTTCCCATAAGGTGATCACTTCTTCAAAATCATCTTGTCGAAATACCCGAATTTCCATCCCTAACCAACCTGTTTTTATTGAAATAACTATTTTCTCATTATCTCCGCTTTAACACCGGAATCAATACGAAAATGCGTTCTCTTCCACTAATAGCTATAATATAGCGCTCACCACACCATAATGGGAAAAGAACCATGAATACACCAAACATTAATCAGATTAAATCTTTTTTCCTTTCATTACAGGATGAAATTTGCCAACAATTGGAACAAATAGATGGCAAAGAGAAATTTACTGAGCAGTGCTGGCAACGAGAAGAAGGTGGCGGAGGCCGTAGTCGAATTATGAAAGAAGGCACGATATTCGAACAAGCAGGCGCTAATTTTTCTCATGTATCAGGAGATATGCTTCCTTTATCAGCAACAGCTCACCGTCCTGAACTGGTCGGACGTCATTATCAGGCCATGGGCGTCTCTCTAGTTATTCATCCTTTGAATCCCTATATACCAACCAGCCATGCGAATGTTCGGTTCTTTATTGCAGAAAAAGAAGGTGAAGCACCAGTGTGGTGGTTCGGTGGGGGTTTTGATTTAACACCTTATTATGGTTTTAAGGAAGATGCTATTCATTGGCACACCACTGCCAGAAATATATGTCGCCCCTATGGAGAAGATGTTTACCCAAAATATAAAGAATGGTGTGATAATTATTTCTATATTAAACATCGTAACGAAGCCCGTGGAATTGGTGGCTTATTCTATGACGACTTGAATACACCTGACTTTGAACATTGTTTTAATTTTACTCAAGATATAGGTAAAGGTTTCCTTTCTGCCTATCTACCTATTGTAGAAAAAAGGAAGGAGATATTATGGGGTGAACGTGAACGACAATTTCAATTATATCGCCGTGGTCGCTATGTAGAATTTAACCTCGTTTGGGACAGAGGAACCTTATTTGGATTACAATGTGGGGGACGAACAGAATCTATCTTAATGTCCATGCCACCATTAGCTCGCTGGGAACATGATTATCACCCTGAACCAGAATCTACAGAAGCCGCTTTATATACCGACTTTCTACCAGCAAAAAACTGGATATGATTTTCCATCATGTTAGGAATATTATAAAAAACTATTCCTAACTATTTATATTTTTATTACAGCCAATGCAAAAATCCCTCACATAAAAAAACTTAACATTTTGTTAACAACCCCTTAACATAAAAGAAGCAGGTTAGCCCTGATGACTATCTGTTGGAAACGTGTTTAATATGAATCCGTACTTAAAGAGTACCTCTAATTAAAACTAAAAATTTATTCCAGGAGATATTTTATGCAAATACAAAACAATAACTACAGAGGCTTAATACCACCGTACATTCTTCAAAATATTTATAATAATGATAACGAAAAGAAGAAAGTATTAATGACATTAAATCATACTAAGAGTTTAATGTTGGACAATGTTATTAAAGAATCTTCTGATGATTCCGATGATGATAAAGTTACTAAGACAACTATACATCGTTCTATTCACGATGCAGAAAATAAACGCAAGTTGCCAGGCAAATTAGTACGAGATGAAGGAGAACCAGATAACGGAGATAAATCAGTTGATAACGCATATAAATATTTAGAAGCAACTTATAATTTCTATAAAGAAGTTTTTAGTCGCAATTCATTAGATGATAAAGGAATGAAATTGATTGCCACTGTGCATTATGGCGAAGAATATATGAATGCATTCTGGGGCGACGGGCAAATGGTATTTGGCGACGGAGATGGCAAACTTTTCAATGATTTCACAACATCTATTGATGTTATCGGCCATGAATTATCTCATGGTGTTATCGAAAAAACAGCAGATTTGGTCTATTTCTTCCAGTCTGGAGCATTGAATGAATCAATAGCAGATGTTTTTGGCACATTAGTAAAACAACATTATCTGAAACAAAAAGCTGAAGACGCTGATTGGATTATAGGTAGTGAGTTACTGGGCAAAGACGTTAAAGGTGTAGGGATTCGTTCAATGAAAAACCCTGGCAGTGCATATGATGATAAGGATCTCGGTAAAGATCCACAGCCGGGTCATATGGATGATTATAAAGACTTGCCGATTTATAGAGACAATGGTGGTGTTCATATAAATTCAGGTATTCCTAATAAAGCCTTCTATAATCTGGCGATAAAATTAGGTGGATATGCCTGGGAAAGAGCAGGAAAAATATGGTACAACACATTGTTGGATAAAGATCTTGCACGTGATACTAACTTCTTATCCTTCGCTAAATTAACAATTAAACATGCTCGTGAGCTATTTGATGAGGATGTTGAAAAAGCAACTATTGATAGCTGGACAGAAGTGGGCGTTAAAGTGAAGGAAGATAAAGACGATAAGGGCGGCGATAAGGACAAAACTAAAGATAAAACTGAAGATAAAACTGAAGAGTAATCTATAAACATATCGCTGGTTTAACGCCAGCGATATTTTATTATTTGTAATACCTGACTAGTAAAAAATATATCTAATAAAAGATGCTAAAATTGTTAACGACGAATTTCACGCTATACTAAAGAGACCTGAAAAATAACCGTAAAAAATTGGTATATCATGAATAATAAAACGCTCAAACTCACAACTGATAGTAAAATCACAATTTCCCTACAAGGAGGATTTGCCGCTACACCTGGCCTCAACCAAGATAAAACAGTGGATTTAGAATCATTGTCTTCACACCAACAACAGTTATTTCTTCAAGCCATAAAACAAGACTTTTCCGATTCTATGCCATCAGCAGCATATCCTGATCAAGATTATTATCTGCTCAGTATCGTCAATGGAAATGAAGAACACCACTTCACCCTTCCTGAGTCAGATGCACCGGAAATCATTACCCAGATCTGGAACACCGACAAAAAGGGTGGTTAATCACCACCCCTTTTCCTATTAGCATTAACGCTTTTTCAGATGCGCCATTAGACGTTTACGTTTACGCATTTGATTTGGTGTCAACGTATTACGTTTGTCAGCATAGGGATTCGCCCCTTCTTTAAACTGAATCCGAATGGGCGTTCCCATCACCTTTAGGGATCGGCGGAAATAGTTCATCAGATAACGCTTATAAGAATCAGGCAAATCTGTTACCTGATTACCGTGGATCACAACAATTGGTGGATTATAACCACCAGCATGAGCATATTTCATTTTCACCCTGCGACCACGGATCATCGGCGGTTGATGATCTTCTTCGGCCATATGCATGATACGGGTTAGCAGTGAAGTATTGACACGACGAGTGGCGCAATCATAAGCCTCAAGGATCGAGTCAAACAGATTCCCCACCCCACTACCGTGCAAAGCAGAGATAAAATGTACTCTGGCAAAGTCAACAAAACCAAGACGATAATCCAGCATCTCTTTCACACGCTCTTTATCTTCCTGTGACATGCCATCCCATTTATTGACCGCAATGACCAATGAGCGCCCGCTATTGAGAATAAAACCCAATAATGACAAATCTTGATCGGAAATACCTTCTCGCGCATCGATCACCAGTAATACAACGTTAGCATCTTCAATCGCTTGAAGGGTTTTTATGACTGAAAATTTTTCAACCGTTTCAGTGATCCTACCCCGCTTACGTACCCCCGCGGTATCAATAAGGATATATTCACGGCCATCGCGCTCCATTGGAATATAAATGCTGTCACGGGTAGTTCCTGGCATATCGTAAACCACAACCCTTTCTTCACCCAAGATACGGTTAGTCAATGTAGACTTGCCCACATTTGGCTTACCGACAATGGCTAATTTCAATGGCAGAGTTGATGGATCAAAATCCTCCTCCTCTTCTACCAACTCAATTTCATTCTGTTCCTGCTCTGCCCAATAAGCGGCGTTGGCCTCTTCCTCAGTCAACTCAACCACATCTTCTTCACCTTTACCGGAGAAAGGTAACAGTACTCGTTCGATAAGTTGGGTGACACCACGACCATGAGAAGCCGCGATAGAATAGATATCCCCCAATCCGAGGGAATAAAATTCAGCAGTAGCGGTATCAATATCAACACCGTCGGTTTTATTCGCGACCAAAAAAGTAGCTTTTTCTCGGCCACGTAGATGTTTTGCTATCGCGTGGTCTGCTGGCATAAGTCCGGCACGAGCATCTACCATAAACAGAACTATATCGGCCTCTTCAATCGCCATCAAAGATTGAGCTGCCATATGGGTTTCCACACCCTCTTCGGTGCCATCGATACCACCGGTATCAATGATGATAAACTCCTGCCCTTCAACCTCAGCTCGACCATATTTACGGTCGCGAGTCAGACCTGGAAAATCCGCTACCAGCGCATCTCTTGTACGGGTTAAACGGTTAAATAATGTGGACTTACCCACATTTGGGCGCCCTACCAGGGCGACGACAGGTATCATTTGTTGATGCCTCATGACTTAATTTGAAATTAGTACTCCGCTGTTCACCACAACAGAACACTAAAAAGACGAAACGGCTCCTGTTCTTTTTCTATCCAGGAGCCGTAGGATAACTAACGCTTTACTTTATTTCCGGTAAACAGGCAGTAAGCAATACTCAACGGGTAAACAGATAAACCGTACCGTTTTTCGCCTGTACCATCAATTTATCACTGGCAACAACCGGACGACTCATTAAACCGGAACTATCAACTTTATGTTGAGCAACAAACTTACCGTCATCCATATTCAGCCAGTGCAGATAACCTTCACTGTCACCGACAACCAGATAGCCATTATACATTTCAGGCGCGGTTAAATTACGGTGTTGCAATTTTGTCTGAGTCCACAAAGTGACACCATCACTTTGACGCAGACCCATAACACGATCATTTTGGTCAACAATATAGATATTATCACCATAAACAACCATCTCGTTCACTGAACCCAAATCACGCTTCCAGAGGATCTGACCTGAACGCATATCAAGCGCCACCAGATTACCGTTATAAGCTATTGCATATATCACGCCCTCAGAAATAACCGGTGTCGTATCAACATCATTAAGACGACCGATTTCTGTAGAACTGGTTACCTGAGAAATACGTTGTTGCCAAATCAACTGCCCCTGAGAAATCAAGACGGCGTTGACACGGCCATTATCCCCACCTACGACGGCAGCACCGTAAGCCACGGCAGGCGCCGATTCACCACGCAATGATAATGACGGTGAATCCAAATTAACGGACCATTGCACTTTACCATCTGACTCACTTAATGCCTGCAACATCCCATTACTGGTATGAATCAGCACCAGACCATCACTCACCACAGGACGCGACAACGCTTCACCGGCAACGTCGGATTGCCAGGCAACTTGGCCGTCTTTGGTATTCAATGCAATAACTTTGGCACGTTCAGTACCTACATATAGATGATCCCCAGCAACGGTCAGACCACCAGAGAGCAATGCAGGTATACGAGAAGAGAGGAAACCCGCTTTTTCCGCCAGATTCACCGACCATATCTCTTTACCACTATCAATGCCCAACGCCTTAACGATGCCATGACGATCAGCAACATAAACAGCGGAGCCCTGCCAAGTTGGCGTCAAGTGAGAATAATAACGACCTACACCATCACCTACAGATTTATCCCAAACTTCGCTTGGATTAAATTGATTTTCGACCTGTGGCAATGGTGACATCGTTACTGTGTCTTGCTCACTTGAACAACCGGCTAGCAGAACGGAAGCCACCAAACCAACCAAGAGTGTTTTACGCAGTTGCATTGAAAGAATTCCCCTTAGCTGGATAAGTTATTCAATTTAAGATTTAACATCGATTTGATCGCCTGTGGTGAATTTGAGCTCAAACCTTTGGTATACGCTGCGCGGGCGCCGGCAATATCACCTTTTTTCAACAGGGCATCACCGCGGATATCCTCTGCAACGGCAACCCAACCGGAACCTTTAACCTGTTCCAATGTTTTCAGCGCGGCATCCGCTTTATCTTCCGCCAATTGAACCCTGGCTAGGCGAATATTCACCAGAGACAGCAAATCTTCATTTTTTACCTGACCGGCCGCCGCAGATAAAAACTTATCTGCTTTAGTTAATTCATTCTTTTCAACAGCAAGTTGAGCCAAATGCATATGCGTCATCACGCCATAACTATTATTAGTTTCACTGGCAAATTTTTCGGCAGCAACATGACTCTCTTTTGTACTGGTAATTAATCCTTGATCTACTCGTTCAAAAGCTTCTGCACTTTCCTGCAACTGATTTGTCTGATGAGATTGCCAGTAACGCCAGCCAATCAGCACCCCGGCACCCAACACCAGCCCAAAAACCAAGGCTTTACCATTATTGGCAAAAAAGCGACGAATTACGTCTACTTGTTCGTTTTCATTGGTATAGACTTCCACAGAGTCTCTCCTTAACCTAACAGTTCAACCAAGCGAACCGCAATTTCGCTTTGCGGCAACGTTTGTTGTTCACCTGTACGTAAATCTTTAATGGCTACTTGACCAGAACGAACTTCATCCTCACCGAGAATCAGTGCAATTTTGGCGCCTTGTTTATCCGCACGCCCCAGTTGCTTCTTAAAGTTCCCTCCCCCGTGGTTCATCATTAAACGCAATTGGGGCAACGTATCACGTACCTGTTCAGCCAAAATTAATGCCGCTTGCTGACTACCTTCACCAAAAGAAGCGAGATAAACATCTGCAACTGTCCGCTCCGCGACAAATGCTGGATTAATTTCTTGCACCAGCAAAATCAAACGCTCCATCCCCATGGCAAAACCCACAGCAGGCGTTGGTCGGCCCCCCAGTTGCTCAACCAGCCCATCGTACCGACCACCGGCACAGACCGTCCCTTGAGCCCCGAGTGCCGTTGTCACCCATTCAAATACTGTGCGGTTATAATAATCCAAGCCACGAACCAAACGCTGATTAATCCGATACTTGATACCCGCCCCATCAAGAAGTGCACACAGGCTGTCAAAATGTTCCTTTGATTCGGCATCAAGATAATCAAACAGTTCCGGCGCATCATTAAGCAGTTGCTGAACCTCTGGATTTTTTGAATCCAGAACACGTAATGGATTACTGTACATACGGCGTTTGCAATCTTCATCCAGCTTATCTTTGTGCTGCTCAAGAAAAGCCACCAACGCTTCGCGGTAATTGGCACGTGCCGCCAACGAACCAATGGAATTCAGTTCAAGCGTCACATGCTCAAAAATACCGAGCTCACGCCACCAGCGAGCAGTCAATAAAATAAGTTCGGCATCAATATCAGGCCCTTGAAGACCAAAAACTTCAGCACCTAATTGATAAAATTGGCGGTAACGGCCTTTTTGTGGACGCTCATAACGGAACATTGGCCCTAAATACCATACGCGCTGTTCCTGATTGTACAGCAGACCATGTTCAATACCGGCACGCACACAACCTGCGGTATTTTCAGGGCGTAGGGTCACACTTTCACCATTGCGATCATCAAAGGTATACATCTCCTTTTCAACCACATCAGTGACTTCCCCAATAGCCCGTCTAAATAACGGGGTCTGCTCTACAATCGGTGTGCGGATCTCGCTATAACCATAACCCGCCAGTACTCGTTTCAAAATAGTTTCGATACGCTGCCAGATAACCGTATCTGCCGGCAAGTAGTCATTCATGCCTCGAATAGCTTGGATATTTTTTGCCACGTCTTATCTCTAGTTAATGATTCAAAAATGATATTGATTGAAGCGAATACCGACGAGCTTCAATTAACAAACAAAACAACGCTGGCTCATCATCACGATGAGCCAGTATCAGATACATTATTTGTCCAGTTGACTTATGCCAATGCGCATATTTTCATCGAGCATTGATGCTTTAGCACGGATCTTAGCCTCAAGCTGATCGATCATATCAGCATTATCGAGACGCACTTTCTGCCGTATCCCATCTTCATAAAAACCACTTTTCGTTCTGGCGCCGGTGACACCCAAAGTAGAAACCTCCGCCTCGCCGGGTCCGTTAACCACACAACCAATAATAGAAACATCCATCGGTGTGAGTAAATCTTCCAAACGCTGTTCCAAAGCATTAACTGTGCCAATAACATCAAACTCCTGACGGGAACAGGTTGGACAAGCGATAAAATTTATACCACGGGAACGAATACGTAATGCTTTCAGAATGTCAAAACCCACTTTAACTTCTTCGACAGGATCGGCAGCCAAAGAAATACGCAGGGTATCACCGATACCTTCTGACAGGAGGATACCCAAGCCAATGGCAGATTTTACAGAGCCTGCACGCGCACCACCCGCCTCGGTAATACCAAGATGCAATGGCTGATCAATCTTCTGAGCTAACAGGCGATAGGCACCAACCGCCAGAAAGACATCTGACGCTTTTACACTGATTTTAAACTGATCAAAATTAAGTCTGTCAAGAATATCCACATGGCGCATAGCCGATTCCACCAACGCTTCTGGGGTGGGCTCACCATATTTTTCCTGAAGATCCTTTTCCAATGATCCGCCATTTACACCAATGCGGATTGGGATATTTTTATCACGGGCAGAAGCCACAACCTCACGGATACGTGCTTCATTACCGATATTTCCAGGGTTAATCCGCAGGCAATCGACACCATACTCTGCAACTTTAAGCGCTATACGGTAATCAAAATGGATATCTGCAACCAAAGGAACACTCGCTTGCTGCTTAATCAACTTAAATGCTTCCGCGGCGTCCATCGTTGGTATTGATACGCGAACAATATCAACGCCAACACGCTCAAGCGATTTAATCTGTTTAACAGTCGCTTCCACATCTGTAGTACGTGTGTTTGTCATTGACTGCACCGAAATGGGTGCACTATCCCCGACAGGCACATTGCCTACATAAATACGCGTAGATTTGCGTCTTTTTATCGGCGATTCATTATGCATACTGGTGTTTCTCCCAGACTTCCATGTGCTTACTGATAAAATTACAACTATGCCCTACTGTAACAGGCCTTTCATTATGCTGCCGGTACTTTAAGACGTGCGATACGACCCTCTTTAATAAAGCGGCTTAAATCAACAGATTGCCCCCGGAACCGTACATCCACAACAGCCGGAACACCGATAGTTAACTCATAAGGTAATGAGCCAGAGAGACTCAGATGGTCACCCTTATGTTTAGTTCCACTAAATAATTTCTTTCCTTTTGCATCAATAACTTGCAACCAACAGGATGCTTTAAAATTCATCATCAGATTATTACTGTCAGCGACTGCCGTTGAATTATTTTCAGACACACTCGGTACTTGAGCTGTCCCTTGATTGGCTGACAACGGAGCAGTCTGAGTTTGTGGCCCGTTACCTGCTAATTGAGTTTCAGGTGTTTTCACCACTTGATTTTGCGTTGATGGCGCAGATTGGGCCACTTCCTCACTATGCCCACTAGGACCACCAGTATTATTCGCTGCCACTGCATTTTCGGTTACAGCGGCAGATGATGATGGCTCACTTGTTGCCTGTTCGCGGGTTGGTAACTGTGTCACCTGATCGTGATTTTCAGTGGGTAAATCCTCTGAACTGGCTTTTTTCTGAGCAACCTTAGCCGCAGAATGATCAGCCATCGAAATCAATTCCTTCTGTTGAGCTATGTGGTTTTGCCACCACCATGCTCCCGTCAAACTAATTACGACTAAAATAATCAACCACGTAATCCACATCAACCAACTTTCGCGTTTTTTACGTTTTTTACCCAACGAAAAACTCTGCATCGGTGAAACTTTCGCGGTTTTTGCCGGGGTATGCTTATCCAGAATTGCCAGAATTTCTGCTTCTGGAATTTGTACCAACTTAGCATAAGAGCGAACATAACCACGCAGGAAAGTCGGTACCATAGTGGCTGGAATATTGTCCTCTTCAATATCACGGATAGTAGAAAGTTTTAAACACAAGCGATCAGCTACAGTCTGCTGGGTTAGCCCGTGTTGTTCACGAGCCTGACGCAGGAGCTGACCTGCGGTTAAATAAGCTTGTTCTGGAGTCGTTTCAGTATTCATTAGCAAGAAGACGCGGTACTTGTTCAGGTTGTGAAAAACTTCGCGCCGGCGCCTTGCTATAATCTTTAAATTACACAATGGCCTGCGCGGCGAAATAGATTTGCTATTTTACTAGCGGCAAATCACTGATAACAAACACGCCTGTCAGCATGGCTCCCAGTAAACAGAGTCTTGACTTCTTCATACTGCTCCTGCTCACAGAGAAAAACGCTGTAATGATACAATACCGTATCATTTCCTGGCGCGTACTGCATCGCCATTTTGTAACGTTGACGAGCGGCTTCCGGCTGACCAGAATATTGCTCATACAACGCCATACCTAATTGAGCCTGATAATGGTCTGGCTTTACCAGTAAAACCTTATCAAAGTGATATCTGGCGGCAGGTAAATTACCTTTAGCCAAATAGGCCATTCCCAATTGAATCCGGGTTTCTGCTGCGACTTTTCGCTGTTGATTGCCGTTTGTTGGTTGATTGGAACATCCTGCCAACAACATAGCAACCACCACGGCAACAACCATCATTCCCGATAACGATTTCCTTATCATTTCCATCCCCACCGACCAAAGATATGTCATTGTAACGATCATTTCACTTATGCATTTCCGTTACTGCATGACAGGACATACCAACATTCCCATTCAGACTGTTCTTATCTGAATAGGTTCACCGGCCTGACGTTTTTTCAATGTACGTTTGGTACGATCAATTACATCACCGGCAAGTTGACCACATGCGGCATCGATATCATCACCGCGAGTCTTGCGGACAATAGTAGTGAAACCATATCCCATCAACACCTTAGCAAAGCGATCAATCCGGCTGTTGGAACTACGGCCATATGGCGCCCCCGGAAACGGGTTCCATGGGATCAGATTGATCTTACTCGGTGTGTCTTTCAAGCATTCAGCTAATTGATGTGCCTGTTCCACGCTGTCATTAATATGATCCAGCATGACATATTCCACGGTTACACGGCCCTGATTAGCATTAGATTTAGTCAAATAGCGGCGCACACCAGCAAGGAACTGCTCGATATTATATTTACGGTTGATAGGAACAATGTCATCCCGTACATCATCTGTCGGTGCATGCAGGGAAATTGCCAAAGCAACATCAATCATATCGCCAAGTTTATCCAGTGCCGGCACTACACCGGATGTGGATAACGTCACACGGCGCTTTGACAAACCGAAACCAAAATCATCCATCATGATTTCCATGGCAGGCACCACGTTATTTAGGTTAAGCAGCGGTTCTCCCATCCCCATCATCACCACATTGGTAATCGGGCGACGACCACTGGATTTCAGTGAACCAATAATTTTTGCGGCACGCCAAACTTGACCAATAATTTCAGAAACCCGCAAATTACGGTTAAACCCTTGCTGAGCAGTGGAACAGAATTTACACTCCAGTGCACAGCCTACCTGAGAAGAGACACACAAAGTTGCGCGATCATCTTCCGGGATATAAACCGTTTCAACCTGCTGATCGCCAACAGTGATCGCCCATTTAATCGTACCATCGGCCGAACGTTGCTCTTCTGCGACTTCAGGTGCACGGATCTCTGCAACTTGTTGCAATTTTGCTCGCAGAATTTTGTTAATATCTGTCATCTGCTCAAAATCGTCATAACAGTAGTGATATATCCATTTCATCACTTGATCAGCACGGAAGGGTTTTTCTCCCATCTCAATGAAAAACTGGCGCATTTGCTTGCGATTCAGATCAAGCAGGTTAATTTTACCGCCTTTCTTTTCTGGAGTTTCAGACACGACAGAAGCAGCAAATTGTGCCGCAGTATTTGGTTGGGACATCTTTTTATATCGCCTCGTTGTAACACTTTCGGCTCTGCGTTAATGAACTCAACGCGAAGTTTCAATTCAGGTCACTATCAGTTTAGTATAGTAGCAAATAATAAGCGCCCCGTTGAATTAACAACGGGGCGCCGCATTGTACAAACTTTAATGCCATGATGCTACGGGTAACGGCAAATCAATTAACGTGGGCAAATTTCATCTTCTGTGAAGAAATACGCAATTTCACGGTTTGCAGATTCAACCGCATCAGAGCCGTGAACCGCGTTTTCAGTGAAGCTATCTGCATAATCAGCGCGCAGAGTACCTGCCAATGCATTATCAGGATTAGTTGCCCCCATCAGATCACGGTGACGCTGTACTGCATTCTCGCCTTCCAACACCTGAACCATAATCGGCCCAGAAGTCATAAATTCCACCAAACCATCAAAGAAAGGGCGGCCTTTGTGCTCCGCATAGAAGCCCTCAGCCTGTTCACGGGTCAGGTGAAGCATTTTGGCGGCAATAATTCTAAACCCAGCACTTTCAAAACGAGCATAAATAGCCCCGATGGCATTTTTCTTCACAGCGTTAGGCTTAACAATAGAAAAAGTACGTTCAACCGTCATAGATAACCTCTTGGTTCTTCTTGCAGCAACTGATAATTTTAATTTTTCCCGATAAGTTAATCGGTTAATACTCATTCCGCAACCTTAGCGGAGATAAAAACGGCGTTGATTATAGGGGTACGAATAGCAGTTGCCTACAGAAAACATAACATTCCATTAAATTTTCCTTAGCGAAAATTACCATTTTTTCGTACAAATCACACTTTTACCTGAATCGTTTACTTCAAGGTAAAATTGACAGAATCAACTTGTCCGCCAAAATCTAAAACACTAAGCTGATATTTACCCGGCTGAGTCAATGTCTGAACAAATCCCCGATTATTTTCTGTGGTCATTACCTGTTCTCCATTCAGAAACCACCATTGTTGCCCACCACTACCGCCCTGAGTGGTGACAGGTAAATCAAGGCTGCCAAAACCAGGAAGCCGTTTCAATACATCTCCATTATGAATACCCGCGATCAACAAAGGTGCTTCATCTGATTTCAACGGTGGACACTCAGAATTAACCGGTGGCAGACGCTGTGCCCGCCGCTCTTGTGCTGGTAACCATGATTCGAGGGTAATCGGCCATAAAGCGATATTTTTAGCCTGAGCGCCGGGACAATCAGGAGCCACGCGCAAACCGTTTTTATCCAACCACACCTGTTCATTGATGCCTGAAATAGCCTCTTGCCCCACAGCAGGCAGCGTAGGCGGAATAGTGTTACTCAGTATCCAACTCAGACGCCGCTGACGGCAATTCTTCTCTCCCTTCGGCAAACTCTGCCCTCCCGGCCAACAGATGATTGCCCGACTCACACTTGCTGGACGCGGATCAACCGGAATCCGTTTAGCCCCATTTCGCATATTGGCGAATAACAGATTATTGACCTGATTCATGATGGGAACCGCCGTAGCATAGCCGAACTGCCCGACAACTGGCGTGCCATCCGGCCGACCAACCCAAACACCAATGGTATAACGCGCATTTAAGCCAATGGCCCAAGCATCACGATAGCCATAGCTGGTACCGGTTTTCCAAGCCAGCGGCACTTGTGCCGGCAAAACATCATCAGGTTGCGGCAGAGCTTCTCCAGCCATAATTCGCCTCACTATCCATGCCGCGCCGGGGGAAAAAAGTTGCCGATCACGCAATGTCTGCTGCGGAGTGAATCTCAAGGGGGAAACTTTCCCCTGACGGGCAAACGCCGAGTAAGCCGCCACCAGTTGATCCATCCGGGTTGCCGTACCACCAAGAATCAATGATAAATTGGGTTCACTGCCGGGAGGAAAACGCAATACGGTTCCCACATTACGCATATTGGCGGTAAACCGCTTGGCGCCATAGGCTTCAAGCAGTTGCACGGCGGGTAAATTCAGTGAACGAACCAACGCCTCACTGGCGCTGACCAGCCCATGAAAGCCACTGTCAAAATTTCCGGGACGATAATAATCAAAACGGCGAGGCACATCCTGTAACAATGATTCCCCATGAATTAACCCATCATCCAGCGCCATGGCATACAAAAATGGCTTCAAGGTTGATCCCGGCGAACGCCATGAACTTATCATATCGACATGACCAAAACGGCTATCATCCCGTAGATCCAGCGAGCCGATATAGGCTTTTACCGCCATGTCTGTATGATCAACCACTAACACGCCAATCGACGTTTTTTCTGGTAACTGATACTTCCAATTCACCGCCATATCTTCAAGCTGACGCTGTAATCCCACATCAAGGGTTGTTTTGATGATCTCCTGACGAGTACCTTTCGCCATTCGTCTGGCAAGTAAAGGGGCAAGCTGTGGCACCTGCCGAGGAGCCAACCACAACGTTTCTTGCCGAATATCAGCAATCGTCTGTTCCGGCCAGATTTTATAGTGCTCCAACCGTTGCAACACCTTATCACGAGCAGCCTGTGCCCGTTCAGGATAGCGATCTGGCCTTAAACGGCTAGGAGCCTGTGGCAGAACAGCCAGTAAAGCCGCTTCTCCCGCTGAAAGTTCAGAGGGCGGTTTAGCCAAATATGCCCAACTCGCCGCACCGACACCTTGTAATGTGCCACCAAACGGCGCACGGTTCAGATACATCTCCAGAATTTCATCTTTAGAATAGTGCCATTCAAGCTGCAAAGTACGCCAGATCTGTTTCAGCTTCCCGCCGAAAGTGCGTGAATGGGGGTCAATCAACCGGGCAACCTGCATTGACAGCGTACTGCCGCCGGACAAAATTTTACCTGCCAGAATATCCTGCCAGGCAGCCCTGACCAGAGAAATCGGGTTAATCCCTGGATGCTGGTAGAACCAACGATCTTCATAAGTCAGCAAAGCTTGAATATATTCCGGCGACACTTGACCCAACGTCACCGGATAACGCCAAACACCTTCATCATCGGCAAAACGCCAAAGTGGCGTACCATCCTCACTCACGACAATGCGCGCCATTTTGACTTCACGCAGTGGCAGAGGCCAGATTTTATCTGCCAGCCATAAACCCGCCGGGAGCAAAAACAACAACAGTACAATCAGCCACATAAGGCGATGCGTTTTCTTCATCTATGAACACCAAGAGAGAAACCAGCCCTTACACCAGAGCATAAGGGCTGACAAATTTAGCGGACAACTTCCAGTTTTTCAGGTGTAGAACCCACTGCACGCCAGTAAGGCACATACATAGATTCCACCTGTGGTGCAGGAATGGTGTAAACACCCGGAGTTACAGCACGTGCCAGATAGAGCAACGTCACTGGCTGAGACGGATCAACCGCTACTGCCGCCACATATCGATCATCACGATATTCAATATGATGAATCGTCGCCTGTTGCATATCGCCAATCAACTCCTGAAGATTAGCGGCACTCTCACTCAACTTGGCACTGCTGTTAGCCAAATTCTGGTTTTCCAGCTCCAAGCCGGCGGGCAATAAATCAACAACCAAAGCATCCTGTACGGGTTTATCTGAGCTCACCATCAGCTTCACAACCACCATTTCACCGCTTTTCAGATGGTCAATGGAAACCGGATTACCTTTCATATCCAGATAGCTACGCTGAATTTTCAGCACATTAGCGTAAGGTTTCGGAGAGCGCAGTGGGTAGGCCACCACATTCACTCGTGAATAGAGCGTGCTGTCACCAAGGTTACTGATACTCACACCTTGCTGAATATCCTGTGGATACAGCATCTCACTATAGGGCTTATCTCTACTTATTGGTGAAGTCCGCTGATTAATCACCGCTTTCCACGGCTGCACTGATGTATCAATAAAGAAACGTCCCGCCAAGTAGAGTGAATGACTCTCCTGAGTTGAGAAATAATTGCGGGATGTCAATTCATCAGACAGAGCCAGCAATTTCTCATCACGTTCCTTTATTAACATGTTATTTTCAGTCAACAGAGCAACAATCATTGCGTTGTCACGGATGTCACTGCCGTAATCACCTAAATCTAAATCATCATTCCGGTTTTTACTGATCCCCAAACGAACCGCTTCATCTGCTCGGGTGTTATCCCCCATCAATTTCAGTGCGACTCCCAGTTGTACCAGTGACAAGCCATTGCCTGCTTGCTGACGGCGTTCATAAACTTGTCTCAGAGCGCCCAATGGTGCTTTCTGTTGACTGGCAAGCACCAGACCAGCATAAGACTGAACCGAGAATCGCATTGCTTCCTGATTCTGGCTGTAGGGATAGTTAATAACACTCTTATCCTGTAAATAACGTAACAGACGGTTATTGGCAGAAGTCAACACCTCTTTAGGGATGCTGAAACCTCGTTGACTTGCACGGAATAGAAAATCGGTGGCATAAGCCGTTAACCAATATTCTTCATCACCGGTTTTATCCCATAAAGCAAAGCTACCGTCATGACGCTGCATACTCAACAGATGAATAATTCCCTCATCAATACTTGCCCGGCGTTTATTATCATCTTCCGCCATGATACCCAAACTATTCAGCTCTGATTTGTTCGAATAGAGTGACGGATAAAGCCCACTGATTGTCTGTTCAAGACAGCCATATGGGTAGGCGTACAATTCACGAATATAGCGTGAAATCTGTAACGGTGGACGGCTGCTCAGTAGCAACTGCCCCTCGGTGCCTTCTGGTGATAAACCCGATAAGGCATTTAACGGCAACTGCCACTCTTCTCCCGGATGAATAACATTAGCGAACAGAACAGTTTCCGCTGGCTGTGCCTGACGCACACCAATCTTCCAACTATTTTTATACGGTTTCAGATTTTCACCGGGTAAATTCAGACCATCAATCGTCAGGGAAACCTCTCCTTGACCAACCCCCAAATCCGCTGTGACCGGAATCTCTACTGTGGTGCGTTTGCCTTTTTCCAATGTTATCGCTTTGCTAATATCCCCCTCTAACTTAATCAGGTCATTAGCAGCAAAGTTCAAGGTCAAGTTCTGCGTCTGTTCAGTCAAGTTAGTCAAATCCAACGACAACAATGCATGATCACCACTCGCCATAAAGCGAGGTAGTGCCATCTGTGTAATCACCGGCGCAGCAATGACAACTTTATTTTCACCGTGGCCGAACTCATCTTCACTCCACGCTTGAGCCATCAACCTCAATTCACCATTGAAATCAGGGATTGGCAAAACAATCTGCCCTTCGCCATTTTCATCCAGCGTCACTGGCTGTGCTTGTTCAGCGATAATCTTAACTTCGGTTAATGGCTTTCTGCCTCCACGATCAAGGGCGCTATCATCACCATCACCGCCAAAACGCAGATTCGCCAGACGGCCTTCACCTTCAATCAACTGACCATACACATCATATTGATCGACACTGTAACGCTTACGACCAAAGAAAGCCTCATAGGGGTCCGGCGTTTTAAAATTCGTGACATTCAGCACCCCCGTATCGACAGCAGAAAGCAGCACATTAACCTGCTTGGGTAATTTCCGCCCTTGCTGTGGTATCGCCTTGACTTTAACAGTAAGATTCTGATTCGGACGCATTTTTTCCGGTGCGGATAGCGTCAAATCCAGCTTACGATTTTCATCAGCCAACGGCAGGTGCAACACGCCAATGGCCCGTTTCGGTGTCACCTGACGAGATTTATCCTCTGGACGCACCACCACAGCGGTTAAATAAAGATCATGACGACGCCACTCTTTATTTACCGGCACTTCCACATCCAAACCTTGTTCTGGCACATCAATTTTTTGCCACCAAAGTGGCCCTTCACTGGATTCCACCAACAGATAACCTTTACCGGCCTGTGGTGCAACCATATGCAGTTTTATCTTCTCACCTACCTGATAAGCGGGTTTATCCAGAGATAACTTCACCTGATCAGGACGAACAGCCCCTGTACCACCGGTATTGTCCTGCCATGAGTAACCTGCCCAGAAATTAACGCTGGTCACTAATTGATTTTCAGGATTAACCACTTCAATACGGTACGACCCCCAATCAACCGGAAAACTGACCTTTGCCGTACCATCTTGAGCAATCTGGATATGTTCATCCGCCATCACCAAATCTTTCTGGTCATAGCCTGATTGCCAACCTTCACCATCCGACCAACGCCAATAATAGTCACGGCGTTCATAAACCAGACGGGCAGTTAAATCTTTTGCAGCATATTTTTTTCCATTGGCATCGGCATACACCACCGCAAATTGCGCCAGTGAATTTTCATCCACATTATAACGACTTTGGTAACGACCTACGCGATAGTCATAAATCTCTTTCTGATTAAACAACGGACGGATACCAACCAGCTTTTCTGCCGGCCAAACGGCCTGTTCAACTCGACGAGTTACCGGGCGGCCACCAGATTCAAGCAAACCTGCCTGTACAATGACGTTTACCGGCGAAGAGACCGAACTCCAGTTGTCGGCACTGACATTAATTACGGCTTTACCCTCATTACCTAAAACCAAGTCAAACTCATCCAATGTGCGACTAAGATTGTCTTCTGTAACCGCACCAAACTCATAGCCAGGTAATTTTGCTATCGCATCCCGAGCTGGACGCAGAAATAATTGCCCTTGCAAGCGATTATATGCGGCAGGTGCGCCATATAGATAACGGCCTTTAATCGCGAAATCCACATCGTGGTCTTTCATCACGGGTTGCGACTCACTACTAATTTCCAGAGCCATGCGCTCCGGCATAAAATCTTCGACATTAAACTTGTAATAACGGGGTTTGTTATCGCCCAAATCAAAACGTAGCGACCAGAGCCCGGTAGCCGCTGACTGGGGGATCGCATAGCGATACTGATACAACCCATTTTCGGGTTGCCAGACAAAACTACGAACAACCTGACCATCGGTTTTCAGTACATCCACTTTAACTGGCTGACTTTTCATTGCACGGCCATCACCATCACGCAACAGGCCATTGACAATCAACGTTTCACCCGGGCGATAGAGATCACGAGGTCCAAAAACAAAAAACTGTTTGCTGTACCCTTGTAGACCAGAGATATCAAATTCAGACAGATCCAGCGCCGGTGATACCAAATCAATCATACTGGTTTGGTGATCATGAGTAGCGAGCAATAGTTTCGCTTTCGCATTTTTTTCTAAGCTGACGTGCCCATCATCGTCCGTTGTTGCCTTTGACAATAATTGCCCTTTCTCATCCAACAGCCGTATTTCCACCCCTTTCAGGCTGCTACCTTGCGCCAAAGATTGGGTAAACACATCCATCTTATCCAGATAGCTGTGCATAGAAACACCAATATCACTTAAGGTAAACATTGTTGCTGGATTGGAATCAGCGTATTTACCCGTTTGTTGCATCACCGCCAGATAAACGCCATCTTGCTGTAACTCTTTGATATTACTTAATGGCAACAGTAATTTTTCGCGGGTATTCAGTGTTGGATTCAGATCGAAACGGCCGGTATAAACCAGTTCCGCATCTTTGAGCATCTCTTCAGATTCCCAAGAATTCATATTATTGCGATATTGCCACTGTGCAATAAAAACCGGTAATGCCACCTCTTTTATCCTGAAAAAATTAACATCAACACGATTAACATTTAGAGCCAATACCGGCAAACCTTCAGCAACTTTACTGGGTAACAAAGAGCCTTTGCTGGCAAAACCGACAGACGGAGAAATCGTCGCGGTGGTCAGCGTTTTCTCATAAGCCGTTTCGAGTTGACGATCATTGATACCTTTAACATCTTTATCTACGGTCAATTGCAACTTACGGGAGGGCGGCAAATGGCGCAAGCGAAGTTCCATCATGTTATCTGACAGTTCCCACGCCCCATCAAGTTTGCCCTCTTTGACATCCACCAAACGGACATTCTGCGCAAAATCCTGATTCGGATCTAAAGGAACAGAAAATGTCACCACCATTGCACTAGCGCCATCAAGCTGAACTTCCGAGGCATCCAGAATCTTCACTGGTTTACCGGCATAACGTTTTACTAATTCAGCCAGTGATGCTGCATCTTTCGGTTTTACTGATTTTGGGGGAGTATTTGATTGTTGAGGTGCTTTTTCACTTTGAATTTCCGTGGACTGCGGTTGAGCAGCTTGCTTATTATCAGTGCTATCAGATTGGTCACAACCAGAAAGCATCAACAAAGACGCTAAAATCACCACCAAATAACGTTTGTTTCTTCTTGGCCGTTGCCAGAATTGACCTTGATTCATAACCATAACCCCTGTCTTAACTCCGGCCAACTGGTGGCAGGATTTAATGAATAACTTTATATACCCGTATCTTTCAAGTTGCCTCTTTGTTGGCTGCACTCACTCACCCCGGTCACATCGTTATCTATGCTCCCGGGGATTCGCTCCCTTGCCGTCGCGATACATCTTGAAATCCATTGGGTATAAATCAATATATTAAATTTAAATTAAACAGATGAATCAACTATATACCGCCTATTTATATAAGCAACGTAAAGACATTAAGTTCATATAATAGCCTGTTATTTTAATGAATTAAACATCACAGAAACGATAAATAAACCTAAATTTATCGATTCAATTTTTCATTAAGAACTCTATATATCTTGTAAAATTATTTTTTAAAATGAATTTTCGTCATTTCTCTCAGTGGCCGAAGATAGACCTTTACTGCACCATCTATTTGATAATTTACAAGCAATAAAACAAATTGAATATACCCGTCATCTTTCAAGTTGCCTCTTTGTTGGCTGCACTCGGTCACATCGTTATCTATGCTCCCGGGGATTCACTCCCTTGCCGTCGCGAAGCATCTTGAAATCCATAGGGTATAAACAGGAAATTATTATTATCGTACCGGTTATAAATATCACTATCGGATTAAATATATCCGGTTCCAGTATACTATTATTTTTCCCAACAAAACATATTAATAGGATTATAAACCAAACAACACCGATGATTATCTCATAGTTCATTGCTATTATTTATATTATTTATGAATTAATGGTCTCCATTAATAAAAGCAATAAATAACCTTAACAACTGTATATAGAATACTTTATTTAACGCATCATTAGCCATTTATTAAGACTAATCATTATCTCAATAAGATATTTATAACAAATAAAAAGCCATGTAAATAAAACACATTTAACTTCTAATGCAGAAATTACCATTAACCTGTAACCTGTAACCTGTAATCTGTAATCTGTAATCTGTAATCTGTAATCTGTAATCTGTAATCTGTAAATAGAGTGCCACTTTCTTACCAAAAGTGGCCATAATAACTTGCGTGAAATACTGAATATACAAATTGTTTTTTATAAAATAACAATAAAATCCTCAACCCCAACGCTGCCGCAAATGGGGTAATAACCTGATGAACATCCATTTTCTCAATGACTTTCATTATGTTACTCGACTAATAATACCTGTCCTGTTTTTAGCTGTTTGACATTTGGTAACCAAAGTCTTCCCCAGCTACCAGTACAATGACATCCATAAACCTCTTTTATGTTTTCTTTTATGAAAAATTCTCTGATCTTCAATAACTCCGTCGGTAACGCTCTCCTTAAATGCAATCCGCCTATTACTGCGAATACTTTGTCCACACCGGTAATCCTTTTAGCGTGGTTAATAATTTCACAAATACCAGAATGACCACAGCCAACGATAATCACCAATCCATTATCGCTTTTCCAAATTAACGCACTATCATCCAATATATAATCATTGTCCCAAGAGCTCTTTCTAATTAACCCAAAGGATTTTCGATGATCATTTGCTATTTCCCCTGAAAAAATAAATCGCTCACTTATCTTCATATGCGATTTCGTTAAACGAAAGAAAACTCTCTTCTTGACTCGTTTATTAATTTTACCCGACATTTTTTTAAATTTTAACGCCATTTTCCTGAACATAACACCATAGTATTTCTCATTTAATGCATCAGGATGACATATTAATTTAGCATTATGGGGAAAATAGTTAACACCACCTATATGGTCAGAATGCCCATGAGAGATAACAATTTTGGATATATCATCAATAGATATCCCCATCCTGTTTGCATTCTCAATATAGCTACCATCCGGGCCGGTATCAAAAATTATCTTCTCTTCACCATCTTCAAGTAAAAGACTCAAACCAGGCTTAGCTATCAAATATGAATCAGATGTTTTATTTTCCAGTAGTACAGTTATTTTTAACGACATAGCATATCCATTAATTTTGTTGAAGTCATGCTTCTATTAAACGGTACAGGTAACAATAGCATTGACGTACATCAATAAAATAATGAAAAGCCATTATATCGTCACATTTTTATAAGCAGATCACAAATTCCCTCCCCTCTACTGACAGTTAATTTTTCAACATGAAATGATTATATCTCTATCATATTTATTGTCTTGCAATATTAACACACAAATATTATACCTTGCTGTACAACATATTTTTAAAAGCAGAGATGAATACATTATTAATAAATAAAACTCAACGGTAGGCTATTCAACTAATTTAATCAAATAGACTATACCCGTCATCTTTCAAGTTGCCTCTTTGTTGGCTGCACTCACTCATCCCGGTCACATAGTTATCTATGCTCCCGGGGATTCGTTCCCTTGCCGTCGCGATGCATCTTGAAATCCATAGGGTAAATACTAATGCCTAACGTAATTGACAATGATTAATTTGAAATATCACTATAAGACCAGAAATTGACTTACATTACCACTCTCATTTTATCCACATTATAATATATTTATCAAATATAATTTGAATTTATATTATATAAAAATTTAAATATAGAAATAAATAATTGTCTTTATATAGAAAAATAACCTATCATTATAAACATAATATATCTATTTATATCTAGCCATTATTAACACCTTTATTAATAATACGATAAAAAACATATTATTTTCATGTAAAAATAGAATTAATATATTTAAAAATAATTGGTAGACCGAATTTTTCGGGAGATTACTTAATCGGTTTACCACAAAATTTATTTCCTATTCAGAGACTTCATTAAATTTAGTTCCCTTTGGAAAGCATTGCCTGATTACCCCATTGATATTTTCATTGCTCCCCCTTTCCCAAGGTGAGCAATGACGCCAATAAATCATGCTATTTATCCCATATAATTATAAAGGATTTAGGTTAAATGATTTTCTGGCAAATCGAACGGCGGGTAAAAAGCAAGATTGACATGGATAAATCCTCATATAAGTCAGAAAAGGTAATTCCTCATCACAAATTAACGATATTCGTCACATTTTATGTAGTTTCATACCGAAACAAATCATCATAAATGTGATGCGAATCACATAATAAAAATAAAACAATAAAATTTATTTGAAATTATTAATGCTGGTTATTAAATGATTAATATTAATCTATTTTTTATACAATCTTGTCACAAAATAATCACATTGGCCTGTTTTTTGCCTTTCAATATAACCCCTTGTTTTTGCTGCTATCTTAACCAACCCCCTATTTTAGTTGCCCGGTTGATAATCAACCCTAAACATTGATCACTAAGCTAAATTTGTGGTTAATACTGCTTCGGCATTGTGGAATAGAAAGTCAATGAAAAGCAGTATTTTAGTATTTGTGGTTTTTTGTAGCGTGGCTTCAGGCAGTCAGGCCGCCGACATCGCAGAACAACAACTCATTCATCA